>JAACEL010000221.1 GCA_011682535.1 Nitrospiraceae bacterium
GGGTTTGATGACATCAATGTGGCGATAATCTGCACTTCATTCATGAAACCCTTCGGGAACAAGGGCCGGATCGGACGACGTCCTCGTCTCGCATGTCTTCACCCGCTGGGATGCGTCCAACATAGGACGCAGCGAATCCAACAACCGCTGGCTGGTCGAAGAAATCCGCGCCAACACCCCCGCCGCCAGACCCGCCTTCATGTACATCCACCCCCTCAGTTGGTCCTACCACCCCTCCGACCTGGTTGCCGTGCTCCAGGCCCTCGGAGAAGAATACACCGCCGTGTCGCCCGGCGCACTGGGAGAACTAACGAGGCGATCACTCGCAGCAGAACGTTCGGTGAACGATGCGGATCAGTAGATGGGCTCAAGAGGCTGCACGACGACAAGCAAGTGGTCCATGCCGACGCGTGATTCTCTCATACTTAGGCATGCGCCGGCGGCTCCGGCTTGGCTTGAGTTGCCGGGACTATCTTGAAGACTCCGATGAGCAGAAGAAATGGCAGGACAAAACGTCCCCCTCTCAGGATGATCCGCGTCACCGCAGACCTGAATCCCACCCGCTTGACACCCATGGTCACACCTCCCCAAAGCCCAAGAAAACACTAGCGACACAAAACGGAGTCGAACCGTTCCAACTGATCAGACGCCAGTTCTCGGTTCGGACATTCTCCTCTGCGTCCCCTGTGTCCTCTGTACTTGGCCCTTGCCCCTTTCCTCACCACAGAGGACACAAGGGACGCAGAGGAAAGCGACCATCAGCCAAAGACCATGCGCTTGATGCCCGTCTTTAGATGCACGACATTGAGGTTGATCAGCAACCCCAGTCGTTTCCCGCTGAGTTTGAGATACGTGAGCAACTGAGCCCGATGAATCGCCTCGATGGCTTTCACGGACTTCAGTTCAACAACCACCCGGTCCTCGACTAGCAAGTCGAGTCGGTAGCCTGCATCTACCGTGATCCCGCCATACCGTACTGGCACCGGAACCTGGTGCTCTACGGACAGGCCGCGTGACGCCAGTTCGTGTCGTAGGCACGCCTCGTAGACATTCTCCAACAAGCCCGGCCCCAGCGCCAAGTGGACCTTCATCGCCGCGTCAACCACAACCCCGAAATCTCATTATCATGCAATGCCCAACCTCCTCCGTGTCCTCGGTGTCCTCGGTGGTGAGGGGAACGCCGAGGCGACACAGCTCCGGCTGCGTTCCATCAGATAGTAGCACCCGTTTCCTGCTATTTCCACACACCTTCCCGTTTAGGGATCGCCGGGGGCTCCTATGTGACACGGCGTTTGATATGGGGACAGGTCGGCGTTGTCCGCATTCCTCGCAGCAGCCCGCAGGACGTCAATCCCTCGCGCACTCCGCCCGCAACGCTTCCAGCGCGGCTTGAAAGTCGGCCGGGGGCGGCGCGGTGAACGTCGCCATCTCGCCGGTGGCGGGGTGGGTGAAGCCGAGCCGTTCGGCGTGGAGGGCTTGGCCGTTGAGAGCTTCCAGTGCGGCGCGGGTCTCGGGTGAGACGTGCCAGCGTCCGAAGTGGGCGACGCCGTAGGCGGGATCGCCGAGTACGGGGTGGCCGGCGAAACGCATGTGGACGCGGACTTGGTGGGTGCGGCCGGTTTCGAGGCGCACAGCGACGAGTGAGGCGACGCCGAACCGTTCGCAGACCCTGAAGTTGGTGACGGCGTCGCGGCCGTTGATTCCCGTCACCGACATGCGGGCGGGGTCGCGCAGACTGCGCCCTATGGACGCGTTGATGCGGCCGCGTTCTTCGGGAAATTCGCCGCGGACGAGTGTGAGGTACTGGCGCTCGAATTCGTGCGCGGCGGCCTGTTTGGCAAGGTTCGTAAACGCGCGCGGCGATTTCGCCACCACCATCACGCCGGAGGTGAACCGGTCGAGCCGGTGGACGATGCCGGGCCGTTCGGCCTCGGAGCCGGTCGACGCAAAATCGGGACAGTGGTGGAGCACGGCGTTGACGAGGGTGCCGGTGTAGTGGCCGGGGGCGGGGTGCACGACAAGCCCTGCGGGCTTGTTGACGACGATGACATCGGCGTCTTCATGGAGAATGTCGAGGGGGATGTCTTCGGCGACGGGCAGCTCGGCACGGGGCGGCGGCACCTCGACGGAGACGCGGTCGCCGGCCGTCATGGAACGCCCGGGGCGCTTGCACACGCCACCGTTGACTGTCACGCGCCCGCCCTTGATGAACTTCTTGATGGCGGATCGTGTGGCGTCGTCGAGCACATTCGTCAGGTAGACATCGAGGCGGTCGCGTTCATGCAACTCGTCGACTATGTCCTCAAAGCATTTGTCCGACACGTCGGAATCCCGGCGCAAGCGCGTTGTAGGCGGCCTGGTACTCGGCGAACCAATCATCGTATTGGCGCACGCGGCCGGCATCGGGTTCCCAGGAATCCACCACTCGAATCGTCGCGTCGCAGGCCTCCTCGACCGACGCATACATGCCGGTCGCCACGGTGGCCAGCAGCGCCGCGCCATAGGCGGGCCCCTCGTCGACGTTGATGAGCACGAGCGGCGCGTTGTTTACATCGGTCTGGATACGGCGCCACACTTCGCTACGCGCACCGCCACCGGACGCGCGAACCTGCTCGATGGGCACGCCCATCTCGCGAATGATCTCGAGGCTGTCGCGCATGGCAAAGGCGACGCCTTCGAGAACGGCGCGAGCCATGTGGGCCTTGTCGTGCCGAAGCGACAGGCCGATGAACGCGCCCTTGGCGTGAGGATCCTTGTGCGGCGTGCGTTCGCCGGTCAGGTACGGCAGGAAGGTGAGCCCCTCGGCGCCAAGCGGAGCCCGGTCGGCGGCGGCAGTGATGTATTCGTAGGGGTCCGCGCCGGTCTCGGCAGCCACGGCGATCTCGTCGCGGCACAGCGCGTCACGGAACCAGCGCAGTGACCCGCCCGCGCTGAGCACCACGCCCATCACGTGCCACTTGCCGGGCACGGCGTGGCAGAACGTGTGTACGCGGCCCTGGGGATCGAGGCTGACCTCGTCGGCAAAGGCGAACACGACGCCACTGGTACCGACGGTGGACGAGATGACGCCGGTACGCACGATACCGCACCCGACGCCGCCCGCGGCCTGATCGCCGCCGCCCGCCACGACGGGAATGCCCGCGGGCAAGCCGGTGGCGTTGGCCACGCCGGGCGTCAACGTACCCGTCACCTCGGGACCTTCGTAGGCGCGCGGCATGAAGTCCGAGGGAATGTCGAGCATCGACATCAGCTCGGTGTGCCACGTGCGATTGCGCACGTCGAACAACAGCGTCCCGGACGCATCCGCGACGTCCGTCGCAAATTCGCCCGTCAGTTCGTAGCGGATGTAGTCCTTGGGCAAAAGCACGCGCTTGACGCGCTCGTAGACTTCGGGCTCGTTGTCGCGCAGCCAAAGGATCTTGGGGGCCGTGAACCCGGTCAACGCCGGGTTGCACACCATCTCGATCAAGCGCTCGGCCCCTACCTTTTCCGTGATGGCGTCGCACTGCGCCGCGGTGCGCTGGTCGCACCACAAAATCGCGGGGCGCAACACCTGGTTGTCCGCGTCGAGGAAGACGGAACCATGCATCTGCCCGGTGAGGCCCAGTCCTTTGACGTCGACCGCGCACGGACCGAGATCGACCGCCAAGCGCGACAAGACCTTTATGGCGGCGCCTTTCCACTCCGCGGGATCCTGTTCCGCCCAGTTGGGCTTAGGACTGAGCAGCGGGTACTCTTCGAGAGCCGAGGCCACCACCTGTCCTTCGGCGTCGACCGCAATACCTTTGGTTCCGCTGGTGCCTACATCAAGACCAATCGCGAGACTCATGATTCAAGATGCTCCATATCCGCCCCAACCGCCCGGGCGTGTCCCCATGGGTGAATAAGCAGAAAGGAGCAGGGGTACACGCCCTGCTCCTGGATGATTATCGTTCGTGGAACGACTTTGCTGTTATTTGGTGGAGGAGGCGGCCTGCCGCGCGATCGCCTTGGCGAGCTTGCGACGCCGCTTTTCGCTCGGCTTCTCGAAGTGTTTAAGCTCCTTTATCCGCTGCATGATACCCTCCTTGTTGCACTTCTTCTTGAAACGGCGAAGTGCCTTTTCGAAGGGCTCGTCTTGCTTGACGCGAACCTTGGTCACTGAATCTCAACCTCCTCTCACAGGAAAGTCATGCGCCGGGCACCGGTTGTCCTTCGACCATCGCCATCACCGCCCAATCAGGTCGGCCCAGACACAAGGAACCTATGATATCACGCATAGGAGACGGAGTCAATTTCGCAACGGCGGTTGCTGAGTGCCTCTGCCGCAATTACGTTTGCTTCCGCTTGTCCGAGGGCATACAATATGCTCGTTTTGCCCGCTATGGGGGCAAGCTCAGATAACCAAACCGTTTGGAGATTCAGTGATGTCAGACAAAGCACGAGTGGCAGTCATCGGGTGCGGTCAGATCGCTAAGCACCTGCACGTTCCGGATTATGCATTCTGCCCACAGGCGGAAATTGTGGCGCTGTGCGACGTGATTCCTGCGAAGGCCAAGGCTTTGGCCGCGCAACGGGCGCCCGAAGCGAAGATCTACACCGACTACAAAAAGCTACTGCGCGAAGTGAAACCAGACGCCGTGACGGTGGCGACGCCCAATTACCTGCACGCCCCGATCACCATTGCGGCGCTGAAGGCGGGCTGCCACGTCAATGTCGAGAAGCCGATGGCGTGCAGTTTGGCCGAAGCCAAGAGAATGCTGGAAACGGCCAAGAAGTGCAAGAAGCTGCTCAACGTCAACCAGAGCCAGCGTCTCTTCCCGCCACACGTCAAGGCCAAGGAGGTCATCGACAGCGGCATCATGGGCAAGATCCTGCATCTCACGGCCATGTTCGGCCACCCGGGTCCGGAAAGCTGGAGTCCCACCGGCAAGTGGTTCTTCAAAAAGAAAGAAGCGCGCTTCGGCGCGATGGCCGACTTGGGCGTACACAAGGCCGACCTGGTCCGCTATCTGACGGGCAAGGAAGTGGCCCAGGTGACGGGCTTCTTCGAACGTCTGGAAAAGAAGCGCACGGACGTGGAAGACAACTTCGTGGCGGCCCTGAAGTTTACGGATGGCACGGTGGGCACGCTGGCGGCGTCGTGGACGGTGAAGGGCATGGAAGCCAACTACCTCATCCTGCACTGCGTCAACGGCACGCTGCGCATCGGCGAGCTTCCGGGCCAGCCTCTGGTCGCCAACCTGGTCAACCCCGAGTGCGAAATCGTCTTCGAGGTTCCCGAGCCGGCCACGAATGAGGACGAGTCGTGGGGCTTGGACGCAAGCGGCCGGTTCATTCGCGCCACGCTGGACCTGGAAGAGCCCTATTGCCCCGGCGAGGAAGGCATGAAATCGCTCAATGTCATCCTGGCCGCTGAGAAGTCGGCCCTCACCGGAAAGACGGTGAAACTGTAGCGGCCAAAGCAAAGGGAAATCACGTAGCATGAAGACACTGACGGTCGACTTGGGCGACCGCTCCTATCCTATCTACATTGGCGAGGGGGTTCTCGGCGAGGCCGGGAGCCTCCTCGTTCAGGCGCGTCTGACCGGGGCGTTGGCGGTGGTCACGGACTCGAATGTAGGGCCGTTATACGCCGAGCGTCTGTCGCGGGTATTGGGCGATACACCCCTGATCTGCACACTGCCCGCAGGCGAGGAGCATAAACGCCTGGCGCAGATCGAGTGGCTGTGCGGGCAGTTCCTGGAAGCCGGCCTCGACCGCTCGAGCGCCGTGATCGCGCTGGGCGGCGGCGTGGTGGGCGATGTGGCGGGGTTTGCGGCGGCGTCCTTCATGCGCGGCATCCGGTTCGCCCAGATTCCGACGACGATCGTAGCGCAGGTGGACTCGAGCGTCGGGGGGAAGACGGGGGTGAACCATCCCGCGGGCAAGAACACTATCGGCGCATTTCACCAGCCCGAAGCCGTGGTGATCGACATGACGCTGCTCCAGACACTGCCCGGCCGCGAGGCGCGCGCCGGGCTCGCGGAAGCGATCAAGCACGGTGTGATCGCCGACGCCGAACTGTTCGCGTTCATGGAAGAGCACGCCGGCGCAATCGTCGCGGGAGACCCGCGCGCGCTGGAGCGTCCCATCCTCCGGTCGTGCGAGATCAAGTCGGCCGTGGTCGCCGAGGACGAACGCGAACACGGACTACGTGCTATTCTTAATTATGGACACACATTCGGTCACGGCATCGAGGCGGTGACGGAGTACAAGCGTTTCCTGCACGGCGAAGCCGTGGCGCTGGGCATGCATGCGGCGGGCGTGATGGCGGAGGCGCTGGGCATGGTGGACGCGGCGTTCGTGGAGCGCCAGCGGGCCTGCCTGACCGCCTATGGCCTGCCGGTGACGTGGCGCGATCTGCCGGTCGCTGAGACGCTGGCGCTGATGCGGCACGACAAGAAGGCACGCGGCGGCACGATGAAGTTCATTGTTCCGGATCGTCTGGGGCACGTGGTACAGCGAACGGACATTGCCGAGAGCGACGTGCGCAACGCTCTGGAGGCGCTACGCGCGTAACCGTAGAGGAACGGGGCCATGCCATTCGGCGGAGAAAACGCGGACAGTTACTACGATGACGGCCTTACCGCCTTGATGAAAGGCGATGTCCGGCGTGCGGTGGAGCTGCTCAAGCATGCCATCCGGTTGCAGCGTTCCATGGTGGCCGCCCATCATCAACTGGCCCGGTGTTACCTCCGCCTGGGCGAGTATCAACGCGCCGGCGACATTCTGTCGCAGATCGTCAGCAACAAGCCCCGCATGCTGCCTGCGCGTCTCGACTACGGGCAGGTGTTGCTCAGTTTGGGGCAGATCGACCGGGCCCGCGAGCAGTTCGTCTACGTGCTGGAGGCACAAGAATCCAACGGCCGCGCCCACATGGGAATGGCTCAGGCCTGTTTCGCCGAGGGCAACTGGGAAGGCGCCGTGTCGCTGGCGCAGGGCGCCCGGGCCCATATGGGCGCCAACTTCGCGGTGCTCTACCTGCTGGGGCGCGCGGCCAAACTGGCCGGTAGCAACATGATGGCGGAGGAGGCCCTGCAGGAGGCGGCGGGCCTGATCGAGAAATCGCTGGAGATGAGTCCGGAGAGTCCGGAGGGCCACTATCTGCGCGGGATGGTGTGCTTCGCACAGGAACGCTATGCCTCGGCGCTGGACCACTTTCGCGCGGCCGAAGATCGCGCCGAGCCGGACGGCCATTACACGGCGTTCGGCGAGAATTTCACGCGTATCGACATCATGGTGAAGCAGGGATTGTGTCTCCAGCGCCTAGGCGGGATCGACGCGGCGCGGGAGATAGGGCAGCGGGTCGTGGCGCTGGATCCCAGCCACAAGCTCGGGAAAGCGTTGAGCGAGTTGCCCCCGGCGTAGTGGGGATGCGCGGGGCGGGAGATCGTCACCAGCACGGAGAAGGAGTAGGCCATGAGCGAGGTGAATGTCCAACTCGTGCGAGAGTTCTTCGAGTTGAACGCCTTTCGTGTGATGACCAACTGGCAACACGATTCGCTGCGCGCACGGGGCGCCGACCACGGCCTGCAGATGTTTGTCGAGAACACGATGCACGATCCCGTGCAGCGGGCGGAATTCGTGCTGGGTGCGGGGGAAGTGCGTGCGCTCACGCGCGCGGTCGTCGCGGTGCGGGCCTGGCATGCCGACCGCGTGTACGCTTCTCACATCGAATCCAACCCGGTGTTGCTCGACGTGGTGAGCGAGGAATCGCTGGCGCGGGCGCGCCAAGTCTTTGGCCATGACCCGTTCGACACGGTTCTGGTAATCTCGGAACTGCCGGCTTCGCCCGAGGCCCGCGAACGCTCCATCGCTCTGTTC
>JAACEL010000222.1 GCA_011682535.1 Nitrospiraceae bacterium
CACCCTCACCCTCACCCTCACCCTCACCCTCACCCTCACCCTCACCCTCACCCTCACCCTCACCCTCACCCTCACCCTCACCCTCGCCTTCGCCTTCGCCCCCACCTGTGAACGCCGCCCACGCCGTATCCAGGAAATTTCCCGGCTTCGTCGCAAACTCATACGTCAACACCGCGTTCGCGTAGTCGTTCGGATGCACATCGGCCGGATCCGTCCGGCAATACTCGTCACGAAGTAAATTCGGCGCCGTGGGATGATCGGCCGGATTCGCCAACACGTCAAACAGGTCGAAAACGGCCACATTCTTGTGATTCGGAAGGGCCGCGTTGTAATCCGATACCCATTGTCCCTTCACCCAGTTGCAGAAGGTGCGTCCACGCGCCGCCATGTCGGCCGTCGTGCCATCTCCCGCCCGCCGCGGCGGCAGCGTCACGAAAATAAACAACGTGTCCGGATTCGTGGCAAACACCTCATCCAATGGCCAATACTCATAGCCTTCCCGCGTGTAGAGTTCAGGCGTCGCGCCAGGAAACCGGTGAAACACCGCCGCGAAATTAGTCAACACCAGTTGCCCGCTGTGCGGATCCCCAGGCAAGTCGCCATCCGCGTACATCTTATTTATCAGATAGCACGACTTGAACATCACAATCCGGTTCACCCCGTCCGCGCAGCCAAACACCTTCACGTTCCCCAGGTAGTCATTGAACCAACGTATCCAGTGGTTCATGTTCGTGTGGTCACCGGGCTGATCCCCCTCGAACGTCAGCGAATCTGGACGTCCCAAATCGTACGGCACGTCCGTCCCGTAGTAGCTGTCATTTCTCTCGTCAATGTAATCCTTCGCCGCGAGCGCGTCGGACAGGCTTTGGTCCAGCCAGTTCTTCCCCACTGACTGATGAATGAAGAGAAAATCGTCCGTGGTCTGGGCCAAGCCCGGCAGCGAGAAACACACGAACAGGACGGCGATTGACAGGTGTCGCATTATTCGATCCTTTCACGCACAGAAGCGCTCGCAATCGACGCGGGGATAGCCACTATCCAAGTCTACCCCACTCTTCCATCGATTGCCAAGCCCTCCCACGGGTGAGCCTCCTTCCAAAGCGTGCGCGTCTCGTAAGAACGAGCATCAGGGAACACTGTATTCCCGGAGACGCGGTCGCAAACCATCCCCGCCATACGTTACGATACGCCAACAGGACAACTACGGCGGCCTCAACCCATGCCAAACGCAGCGACACAGTACCTGCTCGACTGGAAAGAACCACCAGCCGGACTCACCCTCGCCGCCAACGAGATCCACATCTGGCGCGCCCAGCTCGCCGTG
The DNA here is from genome assembly GCA_011682535.1 of Nitrospiraceae bacterium. Lineage (GTDB taxonomy): Bacteria > Hydrogenedentota > Hydrogenedentia > Hydrogenedentales > SLHB01 > JAACEL01. Next base: position 1,325 of record JAACEL010000222.1, read on the forward strand.
TCCATGAAGTCCGCCCCACTCGACGCGCTCACCCGAGACGAGCGAGCACGCGCCCAACGCCTGCGTACCCCCGAAGATGCCAACCGATTCGCCACCGCGCGCGCCATCCTGCGAGCCCTGCTCGGCCAGTACCTTCAGCAAGATCCCGCCACCATCCGGCTCGTCTACGGCCAACAGGGTAAACCATCGCTCGCGCCCGGGCAAGACGCACCCACCCTTCACTTCAACCTGTCGCGATGCAAAGACCTGGTTTTGTACGCGTTTTCACGAGAACACGAAGTCGGCATCGACATCGAACGCGGACGCCCCCGCCAAGACCACCTCGCCCTCGCCAAGCGCTTCTTCGCCCCCGAGGAATACCTCGCCATCCACCGCCTCCCGCCAGCAGAGCGCCCCAAGGCCTTCTTGCTCTGCTGGACCCGCAAGGAGGCCTACGTCAAAGCACGCGGAGACAGTCTCTCTCGGTCCCTGCGCAAGTTCAGCGTCACCGTAGACCCCGGCCTGCCCCCCGAGCCCGTCGCCGACGGGCCCCGCCAGTGGTCATTCATCGACCTGCCGGCGCCGCCCGGACACGCCGCCGCCCTCGCCATCGAAGGAGACGCCATCCGCCCCCGCTGCTTCGACTGGTAGACGTTCAAGGGGGACATGTGCCAAGCGGCGCAGCCGTGACTACGTGTAACACCAATGACTTGTAGAATCCGAGGGAGTCGGATTGTGCCACAAGGCCCAGCCTCAGCCGGGCCGACCGCCGTACGCCGCCTTCTTCAGCCGCCGCACCGCCTCCGGGATATCGGGAAACCCCCACACATTGCGCCCAATCGTGCAACCCGCCGCACCCGACTCCACCACTTCCTCCACCATCCGCTCCGCGTCTTCCAGCGTGTCGCATTTCGGCCCTCCCGCCGTCACGATCGGCGCCGGCGTTACCGACACGATGTCGCGAAACGACGCCACGTCACCCGTGTACGGCACCTTGATCACATCCGCCCCCATCTCCAGCCCCATCCGCACGGCGTAGAAGATATCCTCCGGCTCATGCGTCACCACCCGCTGCTCGTCGCCACTGCTCAGCGGATAGATATGCGTGATCACCGGCAGCCCATACCGTTCCGCCTCACGAACCACACTCCCCAGATGCGTGATGAACGCCAACTCCCCCGCCCCCTTCACAAACATCGCCAGCGCAATCGCGTCCGCCCCCATTGCCGCCACCTCCGCCACGCTTGCGCTCACGGCAAACTCACTCCGATCCGCCTTCGGCGCCAAACTCTGAATGATGAACGGTACCTGCCCCGCAAACCGCGGCATCACTCGCAACGCGATCCCCTTGTTCATCGTGATCGCATCCGGACGTCCCGCCACGATTTCCTCCACGGTCCGTTCAATAAAACGCAACCCCGCCGGCATGTTCTCCGGATAGTTGATCAGATGGTCCACCGCCACCGTCAACACCCGCCCACACGGATGACTGAAGATCCGATTCAACCGAGTCCGCTTACCCAATGCACTCATGCTGCCGCCCTTTCTTTCGGTTAGAAGCCCCGCCGCTTGTAGCACATCCGCTCCAAGCGGCACAACATTCCACAACCGCACCCAAACGCGCCGCGCTACCCCGTTGGCTTCGCGTCTCCACTCCTGTATCATGCCGTCATCAGTCGAAGACAACGCCCGCAAACCGGGCGGACGCAGCCAAGCGAAAAGGAGCAGATACGACATGAGCGACAAGATTCGAGTCACCGTGTGGGGCGAATACCGCCACGAACTCAAGAACGAAGCCGTTAAGAAGATCTACCCCGACGGCATGCACACCGTTATTGCCAACGGCCTCGCACGCAACGCCGGCATCGAGGTGCGCACTGCAATCCTCGACGAACCTGAGCACGGACTGACTGAGGAAGTCCTCGCCGAAACCGACGTCCTCACCTGGTGGGGCCACACCGCTCACGGAGAAGTCCAGGACGAAATCGTCGAGCGTGTCCGCAAGCACATCCTTGAAGGTATGGGACTCATCGTCCTCCACTCCGGACACTTCTCCAAGATCTTCCGCTCGATGATGGGCACCAACTGCTCGCTCAAGTGGCGCGAAGTGGCCGAGAAAGAGCGCCTGTGGAACCTCGAACCCGGCCACCCCATCACCGAAGGCATCGGCGAGTACTTCGAGATTCCCAACACCGAAATGTACGGCGAACGCTTCGACATCCCCACCCCGGACAAACTCATCTTCGTCTCCTGGTTCGAAGGCGGCGAAGTCTTCCGAAGCGGTTGCTGCTGGGAACGCGGCCACGGACGCATCTTCTACTTCCGCCCCGGCCACGAGACCTACCCCATCTTCTACAACGAGCAGGTCATGAAAATCATCACCAACGCCGTGCGCTGGGCCAAGCCCCGCATCCGCCAACCCCATACCTGCCCTTGCGTCAAAGCCATCGAGACCATTCCCCCCAAGGAAGTCGACTTTGGCAAAGCCGGTGTCCAACAGGACGTCAAAGGAGCCTAGTCAGAATAAATTGGACAATTCGGCGCTCGTACTTGGTTTAGGTTTGGGCGATCTGATTGAGCAAAATCGCAGGAATAGCAGGGCTATTTCGAGAATTTTGCGATTGAAGATCGTCCAAAGATAAGCTAAAGACGAGATGCCGAATGTTCAAGTTACTCTGACTAGGTTTCTAAGGAACCGAACATGATCGTGCGCCTCGCCTGCATCATGCTGTTTTTCCTCGCCACACTCACGTGTTTCGCACAAGATCAGGAGCCCTCGATCGTGACCCGAGACCCCGCCCTTGAACCCGCTCCGGTGGACACATCCCCCGGTGCAATTTACTCCGACGCCGTTCGCATCTTCCAAGGCATCCCCGGGATCGAACGCTCCAACGGCGGACGCCTCTGGGCCACCTGGTACGGCGGCGGCCCCACCGAAGGCCCCAAGAACTTCGTCATGCTCAACACCAGTGGCGATGACGGCAACACCTGGTCCGGCCTCAAACTCGTTATCGATCCCCCCGGCATGGTGCGCGCCTTCGACCCCTGCCTTTGGCTCGACCCCACCGGACGCCTCTGGTTGTTCTGGGCGCAAGCCTACGGATTCTGGGACGGCCGCGCCGGCGTGTGGGCCATCACCACCGGCAACCCCGACGATGCCGACGCCACCTGGAGCGCCCCGCGCCGCCTGTGCCACGGCATCATGATGAACAAACCCACCGTTCTCTCCACCGGCGAATGGCTGCTGCCGGCCGCCCTGTGGAACATCGAGGTCAACGCGCACGACAAACGGTACGAACACGACATGGGATCCGAGAGCGGCTCCAACGTCATCTGCTCCCGCGACCAAGGCGCCACCTGGAGCCTGCTTGGCCAGGCCCAGGTCCCCGAGCGCCGCTGCGACGAACACATGATCGTCGAGCGTAAAGACGGCAGCCTCTGGATGCTCGTCCGCACCTCCTACGGGATCGGCGAGAGCGTCTCCACCGACCGCGGCAAAACCTGGAGCCCCGGCAAACCCTCTTCCATCGACCACATCCCCGCCGCCCGGTTCTTCATCCGCCGCCTCGCCTCCGGAAACCTGCTCCTGGTCAAACACGCACCGCCCGACGGCAAGACCCGCTCCCATCTCACCGCGTACCTCTCCGAGGACGACGGCGCCACATGGCGAGGCGGACTCCTCATCGACGACCGGCGCGGCGTGTCTTACCCCGACGCAACCCAAGCCCCCGACGGCACGATTTACCTCATCTACGATTACTCGCGCCACCGCGCCAAGTTAATTCTCATGGCCGCCTTCAACGAACAAGACATCCTGGCGCCCAACAAGTCCTCTCCGCGACTCAACATCCTGGTCAACCAGGCCACTGGGCAGGCCGCACCGCGGTAGTCGCCGTGTGCCTGTCGTTCCTGCGCGTGCGCCACGTCAGCCACGCCAGGAAGACCAGCATCGCCAGACCCACCAGCGCCATCCCCGCCGTATTGTCCGGACGGTTCGCGTTGTCCGCTTCCTGAATGAACGCCACCAGCGCCATCAAGCTCAACACACCGGAAACCAGCGCCAGCCGATGCCGGTCACCCATGCCTCCCCGGGCCATCCAGCGCACCAGCCACACCAACGCCCACAACATCAACGGCATCGCCACGAACGCCACCAACGGCGGCAACCCTATTTCGGCTGGCACGAACAAGTGCACGAAGAACGCCAGACACGACCAGAACCCCACGAAGCCAAACCAGAACGGATGCCGAGCCCCCAGCATTGTGTTTCCGCGCGGCGCCAGCGATTTCGGCAGCGTCTTCGCATAGCGCATGAGTCCCCACGCCGCCGCAAACGCCGTGGCATGCGCTACAAACGGCGGACGCCACGAGGTCATCAGACAGAACAGGACGAACAACACCACGCAGTACACGGCAAACACCACCGTCAGTACCTTGAACGCCCGATCGCTCACCCACGCCTTCTCCCGATACTCTGGAAACAGCACCGTCACCAGCAGCACCGCGCACGCGATGCTCACCACCGCGTGGAACACCGTCAGATCAAGACTCCACACCCAACTCACCCCCAGCCATCGATCATACCCCTGCAGCACTCCCAGATCTTCGTGATTCGGATTGAAGAAACTGAACACCACCAGCCCTTCCTCCACAATCCCATACGCCGCCCCCAACGCCAGCAGCGTCGGCCAGCCCTTCCCCCACCGAAACGTCAGTTCCCGGCACAACACCGCCCCGACACCGTACAACAGCACGAGCAACAGAAACACGTGCGGCAAGAAAAATCCGGACGGCGGCTCCGAGCCTGACAGCAGTTCCCCCAGCATCGGCGACAACACCAGCAGCACCCAGGCAGGCTTCTGCAGCGCGCGAGTTCTCGACATCAGGCCTCCTCCCATCCATCACGACACACCCAGAGTACACCCCGTCCGCGCGGCTGGTTACACACAACCAGTCAGCGGCCCGCCCTATGCTATGCTTGCCCGCATGACCGACGACTTCGACAACGCCCCCGAGCCTCGCAACCTCAAGGCGGCCCAGTTCGCCGCCTCTGTCATCTTCGTCTCGAATCTCATGAGCGTCGCCATTGGCGTCATCCTCGTCCGCACGGGCGCGGTCACCCCCGACACGCTTCCCGACTCCCTCACCATCACCGTCGGCGGCGTCCTCATCCCCATCGGCATCGCCCTTGCCCTCGCGACCTTCCCCGTGCGATGGATCCTCGAAGCTCACATGGGCGAAGAGAGCGGCACCCTCGTCCAACGAGTCCGGGCCGCCATCATCCTCCAGATTATGGCCGAAACCGCCGGGTTCGCCGCACTCGGATTTGCCATACTCTCCGGAAAGCTCGGTGTCTCCTTCCTGCTCTGGGGATTCTCCGTCGGGGCCGCCATATTCCACTTCCCCACCGCCGCCTGGCTCGATAGAGCGGGCCCGAACGCCGGGTAGCGGGGTGTGGCGCGCAGGAAGTGCCAGATGGCGGTCGGGTTACGCTCAGCCACGCCGACACCAAACGGATGAGTGTCGCGTTTCGCACGAGTGCGCGGCTGAGCTTGCCGCACGCGCCACAACGGAGCGATCCGGCGATTCAAACGCAAGCCTTGATTAGAAAAGGGTACCCGCCGACCCGTATAATCCCCGCCAGCCAACTCACGGGCCGTCATTGCATTCGTCCAGCGCGAATCGCCAGTTCCTGCCCCGTTGCCCGCCATAGTCTGTGGAGGAACACCATGTCAGTCTCAATCGAGACACTCGAAGAACAACTCAACAGCCTGCAGCCCCAGGAACGTCAGCAAGCCCTCGACGCCCTGCTCGAACTTGTCAAAGCAGGCGATATCGTACTGCCCGAACCGGGCAACACCGTCAACCTCCATTGCCACACCACATTCTCCTTCAACGGCTACGGCTATTCCCCCGCCTACCTCGCCTGGAAAGCCCGCCGTGAAGGCCTCCGCGTCGCCGGTGTGGTTGACTTCGACGTGCTCGACGCCGTGGACGAGTTCCTCGCCGCCGCCAACCGCGTGGGACTGCGCGCCTGCGCCGGCATCGAAACCCGCGTATTCGTGCAGCCCTTTGAAACCCGCGAGATCAACTCTCCAGGCGAGCCGGGCGTCGCCTATCAGATGGGCACCGGCTTCGTATCGGGCGATGTGCCCGACAAGGAGCTGCTCGCCGAACTCAAAGACATCGCCCAGAAACGCAACCGCATGGTACTCTCGCGCGTAAACCCCTACCTCGCGCCCGTCACGCTTGACTACGAAAACGAAGTCCTCCCGCTCACCCCCGGCGGCAACGCCACCGAACGCCATCTCTGCATGGCCTTCGACGCCAAAGCCCGCGAGGTCTTTCCCGACGATGGCGCCCGGGCCGCCTTCTGGGGCGAGAAACTGGGCCAAGCCGCCGCCGACATCAAGAGCCTGCTCGACGACGCACCCACGCTCCAAGGACTTCTCCGCGCCAAGACCATGAAGGCCGGCGGCCCACCCAGGCTACGTCAAGGCATCCGGAGCCGATTTCCCCGCCCTGGACCGGTTCAACGCCTTCATCCTCAGCGCAGGCGCCATCCCCACGTTCGCGTGGCTCGACGGACTCAGTGAAGGCGAGCAGGCCATCGAGGAACTCCTCGACGTCAACATGGCCGAAGGCGTCGCCGCCGTCAACATCATCCCCGACCGCAACTGGAACATCAAAGACCCGGATCTCAAGCAGAAGAAGGTTGCCAAGCTCAACGAGTTCGTCCAGTTAGCCCAAGCCCGCGACCTGCCCATCGCCGTCGGCACTGAGATGAACGCCTACGGCCAACGCTTCGTCGACGACTTCGACGCCTCCGAGATGCAACCCCTCGCCGAAGCCTTTCTGGAAGGCGCCCACATCCTCTACGCCCACACCGTGCTCCAGACCAATGCGAGCATGGGCTACCTCAGCGACTGGGCAAAGGGCCAGTTCGACACCCCCAAGGCCAAGAACGCCTTCTTCGGGCAATTCGGCGAAGCCCTCGAACCCGGCAACGCCCAAGCCATCGCGGCGCTCGCGCCTGAGAAGACCGCCGACGACATTCTCGCCTTGGTCCGATCCTGATCGCTAAGACAGTCGTTGCGGAATTCACAGTCGCTTCTCTTTGCTTCTTTCTCTTCTCGCGAAGAGAAAGAAGGCGTTGACTGTTTGCACCCGAGCCCTTTACCATCGTCAAGCGGACATAGGGAGCCGCTGACGCATTGCATGGCTGAGGAGGGTGGGACTCAATGAACGACCGAGAGCGATTCGTGGCATGCATTCTGGGTGAAGCAGTGGACCGGCC
>JAACEL010000223.1 GCA_011682535.1 Nitrospiraceae bacterium
TGGCCTGGGCGAGGACTTCGGAAACATGACAACGAACCTGACGAAAGAGCAGCGGGACTGGCTGACGCTGGTGATGGTGCCGGGGGTGGGTTCGACGCACTTTATCCGCTTGCTGGCGCGTTTCCATACGCCCGGCGCGGTGTTACGCTCTTCGGCGGGGGCTCTGCGAGAGGTCGTAGGCCCCGCGTTGGCGGAGCGCATCGTGCAATACACTGACGTGGCGGACGTGGCGGGACAGGAGCGCCTGATGGCGCAGTATGGCGCCTCGCTCATCACTCTGGAGGATCCCGACTACCCGATCCGCTTGGCGGAGATCTACGATCCGCCGCTGGTGCTGTACGTGCGGGGAGAACTGCACCGCTCCGACCAGCACTGTGTGGCCATCGTGGGCACGCGGCGCGCCACGCCCTACGGCATCCGCATGGCGGAACGATTCGGACGTGAGTTGGCCGCACGCGGCATCACTGTCGTGAGCGGGATGGCCAATGGGATCGATGCAGCCGCCCACCGCGGAGCCATCGAGGCGGGCGGGAGGACCATCGCGGTACTCGGCTGCGGCGTCGATGTCGTGTACCCGCCGCAGAACGCCGACCTGATGCACCAAATCACGCAGCATGGCTGCGTGGTGTCGCAGTTCCAGATGGGAACGAAACCCGCGCGAGGCCATTTCCCACACCGCAACCGGATCATCAGCGGCATGACGCTGGGCACGCTGGTGGTCGAGGCGCCGCCGAGAAGCGGTGCGCTGATTACGGCGCGTCAGGCGGCGGAGCAGGGCCGGGAGGTGTTCGCCGTGCCCGGTCAAGTGGGCGTGATCAACAGTCAAGGTCCGCATGCGCTGATCCGCGAAGGCGCGAAGCTGGTCGAGAACGTCGACGACGTGCTGGTGGAACTGGAACTGCCCGCCGGGTTCCGCCAACCCGCGCAAACGGCCCCGGCCCAGACACCGCTCACAGCGGAAATAGTGCCGGGAAGCGCACCCGCTGGCCCCGAAACGCCACAGCCAGCGCGCCCCGTCGGGACTTCGGAACTGGAGAAGGACGTGTTGTCCGTACTGTCGCCGGACGGGTCGTTCGTCGACGAAATCGCCGCGGCCTGCCGCATCTCGGTTTCCGAAGCCCTCAGTTCGCTTACGATGCTCGAGTTGAAGGGGCTGGTGCGTCAGTTCAGCGGTAAACGGTTCGCACCCGCATGATCAAGCCCGAACGCCGGGCGGCGTATTGGGACATCCCCGAAGTGTCTGGTAAGGCCGTTGTTACGGCGATTGCGGCCGGCCGCAATCGCTTGCCGCGCGCGCCACGTGGAGGGTATGAGATGACTTGGGTAGGAAGGCGGCCCTTTTCCCTAGCGGAGCGCATTCGCATGAATCAGCCGGTGCCGTTTCCGGTGGGCGCGCTGTTGTCGGCCGCGACCCCGGTGTTCCGGATCGGCATGTGGGCGCGGCTTCACGCGAAGCGCGTGCGCGTGGACGCGCGCGTGATCAGTTTCGGCAACCTGACCGCCGGGGGGACCGGGAAGACGCCGGCCGTCATCGAACGTGCGCGCAGGGAAGTGGCCACAGGGTACACCGTGGCGGTGTTGACGCGCGGCTATGGAACCAGGCAGACGGACAGTCCGGTGGTCGTGGAGGGGCGGGATGGCCTGACGGGACTATACGAGCGAGTGGGGGACGAGCCGGCCTTGATCGCATCGAAGGTGCCCGGGGCGTTGGTGGTGAAGTGCGCGGATCGTGTCGCGGGGGCGCGCGTGGCCATCGACCGACATGGCTGCGATACGCTGATCCTCGACGACGGCTATCAGTACGTGCGGCTGAAGCGGGATGAGAATGTGGTCCTGATCGACGCCACGAATCCCTTCGGCAACGAGCGCCTGTTGCCGCGCGGCATCCTGCGCGAACCCATCGGGGCCATCGACCGCGCGACGCATATCGTCCTGACCCGCTGCGACCTGGCCGCCGACTTGCCCGGTCTGCTGGCGCGGCTCCAGTCGCTGTGTCCGCACCTTCCGGTACGCCATACGCGCCATGCCGCCACGTCGCTACGTTCGCTCGTGGGCGGCGAGTCCAAGCCGCTGGACACAATGAAGGGCGAACGCGTGAAGGTTGTGTGTGGCATTGCGAATCCGGATGCGTTCGTCCGCACGTTGGAGGGACTTGGGGCAATCGTTGAGGAATGCGTGTCGTTTCGCGACCATGGCGAGATCCCCGGGGCGGCGTTTGATTCGGAGATTCCGGTGATCACGACTGAGAAGGACGCCGTGCGACTCCAGGGGCGCGGCGCAAATTCGGGGGGACGGGGCAACGTGTGGGTTCTTGAGATCGAACTGCAGGATATGGATTAGCCGCGATGCGTAAAGGATCGAACATGCTGGCGCTTGCCGTTACCGTGTTCCTTGTCGCTATGTGCGCGGCGATCGCTTATCTTATGCTCAGCGTACCGGAGGATGCGCCGCCTGAAGACGTGCGCAATACACGCGAAACGGAAACGCCTGCTCCGCACGTGCCAGAGACGGCGCCCGAAGAACCCGCCCCCCAAGAACCCGCGCCTACGCCAATCGCTCCGCCAAGAGAGGACGTCACGCCCGAGTCACCTAACACCGCCAGCGTGTCGGGAACGGTGATCAACGAAATGACCGGGGAACCGCTGGATGATTTCGAGGTCGCCATATTACCGGGCTCTGGGGCGATGCAAACACCTGTGTATGGCGGAGGGCAAGGCACCAGAACAATAGAGCCCGGGCAGGATTTCGCAGTCCCAGGAACGTCGGACTGGGTGGCGTTTTGGAATGCGCAAGGCGCCTTCCGCTTCGATAATGTGCCAACGGGCACGCCGCTCCACCTACTGGCGCGCAGCGAGGGCTTCGTCACGTCCTGGGTGGATATCAACGTCGATGCAGGGAGAACGGTCGACGACGTCAACCTGCGGCTGCGGCGCGGGTGCAGCGTTGAAGGCAGCGTGACCGACTCCGCCGGTGCCCCCATTGAAGGCGCAATGGTCGCCTTCGTCTACCCATCAAAGGAGGCATTCAGCGACGCTGGCGGGCATTTTCTTCTCCACGACCTTCCCGAGCAGGAAGGCTCTGTGCTGGTGACACATCCTGAGTTCATTCCGGCGGAGGTGGAGGCAACACCCACGACGAGGACGGTCATTCGAACGGATGTCGTTCTCTTGCGGCCGGGTACGCTGGAGGGTGTCGTGCGGCGTGGAACAGAGCCGTTGGCGGGTTGCGAGGTAGATCTGAGCAGTGTGGACTCCATCCCGCTCGGCACCGAGCCGGGAGAGACCACCACAGATGAGGACGGACGCTACCAACTCACGAAACAGGCGCCTGGCGAGGCGTGGCTGCGCATCCGGCCCGTATCGTCCTACGAGGAATACTCTTCCATTAGGCGACGTGTTAGCCTGGAGGAGGGCGCGGTAACCATAGTCGACTTCGACCTTCCCGCCATGGACGCTGTCGTTGAAGGAACCGTACTGCTCGACGGTTTGCCACCGGAACAGGGAATAGCCCATCTGCGAATCGACAACCTGATCCAGCAGACTTCCACCTATGCGACCCTGTCGCCGGACGGCGGATACCGGCTTGAGGGACCGTGGTCAGGGGCTGCTGTCCTGCGCGTCTCTTTGATGCTTCCGAGTGGCGACCGCCTCGAACCGCCTCGGGAGGCGCTCCACATCCGTGAGGGCGACGTGATTCGACAAGACTTCAACTTGTCGGCTCCTGCAGCCATCCACGGTACGGTGTCGGGTGCTCGCGAGAGTGAGGTCGTTTCGGTCGCCTTGTCAGACGCGGCGCAGGGGATGCCCGCACTGGAGTCGATGGACGATATCACGGCTTTGGCCGATGCGTTCGTTCAAGCGACACTGGTGCAGCCGGATGGGACGTTCAAGATTGAGTCCGTAGCGGCAGGGGACTACCTGCTGCTGGTGGTCGCCGTTGAGAGCGACCCGGATGCCGTGACGGCGGGAGGGGGGGGCTCCGTGAGACAAGCGTCTGAAACCATCGCCCTAACTCCGGGCGGGGAGATGGAGGTCAACCTGCATCTGGAGTAGGGCTCACGCCAAGGCGCCGAGTGCTCTGAGGAGCGTATAGAGGCCTAGCGCTCCCGAATCTCCATCTTCGGCAAGAGTGCTTCGACCTCTTTGGCGGTGAAGTGGCCGATGTCCCAGGACATGGCATTGGCGGCGCCTGCGGCGATGGCGAGGCGTGCGGCGTCTTGCAGGTCCATGGATTCGAGCAGGCCGATGGCGAAACCGGCTACGAGGGCGTCGCCGCTGCCGACGGCGTTGATCTCTTCGATGGCGGGGGGGATGGCGTGGAATTGGATCCCGCCTTTGGATACGAACGCCCCGCGGGGCCCGAGGGAGAGCACGACGAGTTCGATGCCTCGGGCGTGGAACGCTTCAACGGCCCGCCATCGGTCCGCGTCGGTTTCGAGTGCGAATCCAACGAGTTCCTGGGCTTCGGCGTCGTTGGGCTTGGCCATGTGGGGATGGGCTTCGAGTCCGAGGGCGAATTCGGGTCCGTGGCTGTCGAGGATGGTGGCGGCGCCGGCGTTGTGGGCGATTGGGATGAGGCTGCGATACAGGGTCTTGATGTTGGGGTCGGGAACGGTGCCGCTGAAGATGACGACTTGCACGCCGTCCAACGCGTCCCGGAACGTGTTTTCGATCTGCGTCGCTTCCTCATTGGTGACGTGCGATCCCGGCTCGAAGATGGGGGTCTGGCGATGGATGGATTCTTCGAGCACGGTGGTGATGGTGCGAGTGGGGGAGTCGACCCAGATGGGGACGCATTCGACGCCGTCCTGTTGCTCGATCATCTCGACGACGTGCGCGCCGGTGTGGCCGCCGACGAGCGGCATGGCTTTGGTGGCGCGGCCCAGCGCCTTGACGGCACGGGAGACATTGTTGCCTTTGCCGCCGGGCACGCAGGTGTATCGTTTGGAACGGGTGGAAACGCCCGGTTCGAGCCGGTCGATGAAGACCGTTTTGTCAACACACGGATTGGGCGTGACAGTCAGGATCACGGCTAGGATGTTTCCTCGAATCGGGCCAGTCCACATCCGGCCGCACCGATTACGCCAGAGTCCGCCCCCAACCCGGCGGGCACGATCTCGGCGCGCGCGGCGGGCACGTCGAAACTCAGCTCGCGGGCGGTCCGGCGAATGGGGTCGAACAAAATGTCGCCCGCGGCAATCATGCCTCCGCACAACACAACACGTTCGGGATTGAGCAGGTTAATCAGGCTTGAGATGCCGATGCCCAGCCAGGTTCCCGTCTCTTCCATGACCCACTTCGCGAAGTCGTCGCCTTGGACAATGGCGTTGGAGATCATCTTGCCGCCGATGGCGGAAAGGTCGTTGCCGCACATCTCTTTGAGGATGGTTTCGCGCCCGGCTTCGATGCCTTCGACGGCGGTCCGCACCATACCCGTCACGGAGGCGTAGCTCTCCAGACATCCCGTCGCACCACAACCGCAGACCCGGCCGCCGCGCATGACTTTCAGGTGGCCGATCTCGGCGGCGGTACCGTCGATGCCGCGCAGCAGTTGACCGAACACGACCACGCCGCCGCCGACGCCGGTGCCCAATGTCAGCGTGCAGATGCTGTCGGTGCCTTGCCCGGCGCCGAGCCAGTACTCGCCGTAACAGGCTACGTTGGCGTCGTTGTCCACAAAACAGGGCACGCCCAGGCGTTTCGCCATCTCGTCGGCGATGGGGACGTTCACCCAGCCGGGAAGATTGGGGAGTTCATAGATCAGACCACGTTTCCAGTCGAGTGGCCCCGGCGCGCCGATGCCGGCGGCCAACACGTTGGACTTGTCGATGCCGGTTTCGGCGAGTACGGCGTCGACGCCTTGCTTCATCACGTCCATCACGGCCTGAGGGCCGTTCTCGGCCCGCGTGGGACGCGAGTCCTTGCTCAAGATCCGCTTGTCTTTGGTGACGACGGCCGTCTTCACATTCGTACCGCCCATGTCCACACCGATGATCACTTCAGTCACGCCAGTCTCCTACGCTCTGGTTCCCGATCCGGGCTAGGCCTCTCCGGGCGCTTCCCCGCACTGCGCTTTGATGTATTCGATCCCCTTGTCGATGCGCTCGATGCACGTCTCTTTGCCCAGCAGTTGGGCGAGTTCGAACAGGCCCGGGCCCACGCCCTTGCCGGTCAACGCCAGGCGTGTCGGATGGATGAACTTCCCGAGGCCGCATTCGGCCTTCTCCGCCAGCGCCTGATACGCCGCGTGCAAGGCGTCCACCGTCCACTCGCCGACGCCTTCCATCGCATCGCGAATGGCCTGCATACGGTCCATGGAGTCTTCTTTCTTCCACTGCTTCTTCACGCCCTTTTCTTCGTATTCCGCCGGCGCGACGAAGAAGAAATCGACCATACCGACGATGTCGTTCAGCGTAGCGATCTTCTCTTGACAGATGGCCGTCATGCGCGTCAGGCACTCGGGAGACTTCGACCCCACGTCGAGCCCCGCCTTCGCCATCACCGGCAGCAGGCGGTCGCGCAGATCTTCGACACTGAGGCGGCGGATATGCTGACCGTTCAGCCATTGAACCTTCTTGAGGTCGAACTTGCCGGCCGAAAGACTCATGCGATCGATCGAGAACTCCTTGATGAGTTCGTCGGGGGAGAACAACTCGCGATCGTCCGACGGCGCCCATCCCAGCAGCACGAGGTAGTTGACGATGGCCTCGGGTAGATAGCCGTCCTCGCGCCAGTCGAGCAGGTTGGCGCCGTGGAGCCGCTTGCTGTACTTCTTGCCATGCTCGTCGTGCACGAGGGGATGATGGACGAACACCGGCAGGTCGTAGCCCAATGCGTTGAATAACATGACGTGGCGCGCGGCATTGGTGAGGTGGTCATCGCCCCGGATGACGTGGCTGATCTTCATCAAACCGTCATCGACTACTACGGCGAGATGGAACACGGCGTCGCCGTTCGGTTTAACGATGATGAAGTCGTCGAATTCCTTGTTGTCCACCCGCACCGTGCCCTGCAACAGGTCGGGGATCTCCGTGACACCGGGTTCAACCTTGAAACGCACCGAGTACAGCGCGTTGCCCTTGGCGGCGACTTCTTCGGGGGTCAGCGCACGGCACTTACCGCTGTAGCGGGCATGGCCGCCTTCCCCGGCGGCGCGCTGACGCTCGGCGTCGAGGTCTTCCTTGGTACAGAAGCATCGATAGGCGGCGCCCTCGTCGATCAGGCGCTGGGCCTCGTTACGGTAAAGCTCCGTGCGTTGCGATTGGCGGTAGGGTCCGTAGCCGCCCCGGTCGGGGTTGCCGCCGAAACCGGGGCCCTCGTCCCAGGTGATACCCAGCCACGTGAGCGCCTCGGCGACAACCTGCTCGTACTCGACCTTGCTGCGTTCGGCGTCGGTGTCTTCAAGGCGCAGGATGAAGGTGCCGCCGGTCTGGCGGGCCAGAAGCCAATTGTAAAGCGCCGTCTTGGCGTTGCCGATGTGGAAAAAACCGGTCGGCGAAGGCGCCATGCGCGTGCGTACTTTGTTCATCTTGATCGCTTTCTCTCTAGGGTTTGTGTGGATCGGCCCCAAAGCATACACCTTTCCGGAGCGGCGTTGCGAATTCGCCCTCTGAGTGGGGCCTGCGTCGTGAAATGGGGTTTGTTGTTTTTCCTTTTCTTTTTGCGCCAGATATTGTAAGGTAAAGCTTACAATATTCGTGGTGCGATGACTTAGGAAGGAGAGGCTTATGAACGCGATTGAGCGGTTGGAGGCACGACGCAAGGATGTCTTGGATGA
>JAACEL010000224.1 GCA_011682535.1 Nitrospiraceae bacterium
TCGCCTTAGCTCGCTATGGCTGCGTTCTTGTTCCTTGTCAGCCTTGTCCTCACTGTCGCAGATAGACGACATCTCAATCGTGAAACGCTCTAGAGTAGTTTTGGAATAAACACAAAGGCCGCGATGGCCAGCGAGAACACCACCGCCAGCAGCACCGCGCCCGCGGCGGCGTCCTTGGCTTTCTTGGCCAACGGGTGGATGCCGGGCGACGCGAGATCGGTGAGGAACTCGATCGCGCTGTTCATCACCTCCGCGATCCACACCACGAACACCGCCGTTACCAGGAAACACCATTCCGTCACATTCACCTGGAACCACAGTCCCGCCGCAACCACCCCCGCCGTGGCCAACGCCATGTACCACGTATTTGGCTGCGACCCCACCACTGCCGCCAGCCCCGCGGCCGCGCACCCGAAGCTCTTCACCCGTTCGCCGATCGTCAGCTTACGCAGTTCCACGGCTTCCTCCTCAGCGGCGACTGTTCCTGCGGCTATCGTAGGCCCTGTGGCGCCCCGCATCAAGTAGCCCCGGCGTTCGGGTCGATGCTCAGGAACCGGCTGCCTGGGGCATGCGGGCGAGGTAGTCTTTGGCCTCGGCGTGGTTGGGCTGAAGGCGTAACACCCGCTCGAAGGCATCGCGGGCCTCGTCGAACCGCGCGAGGCTGAACAGACACACGCCCAACCCAAAATGGGCGCGGACGTCAAAGGGATCCGCGCGGACCGTTTCGCCAAAGTGCGTGGCGGCGTTTTCATACTCGCGGCGTAGGTAGAACGCGGTGGCCAGGTTGAAGTGCGCATCCTGGTTTCCAGGTTCGAGCTTGAGCGCCTCGGTGAAATGGGCCATGGCTTCGTCCATCCGTTCCAGCGACGCCAGTGCAATACCGGCGTTGATGTGGGCGAGCGGGTTGTCGGGATTCATCGCCAGGGCCCGCGTAGCAAACGTGAGCGCTTCACCGGGGCGGCCCTCCGAAAGGCGCAGCGACGCCAGGTTATTCACGGCCCGATCGCTGTCGGGCCGAATGCGCAAGGCCTCCTCGAATTGCGCGGCAGCCTCCGCATATGCGCCCCGCGCCATCAACGCCGTGCCCAGCTTGACGTGGGCCATTTCATTGTCCTCCGTGGCGGCGACGGCCCGGCGCCACAGCGTCTCGCTGTCGCGCCAGTACCCCGCCTGACGCCAGGCCACAACGGAGAATGCCACCAATACCGCGCTCGCAACGGCTCCCCCGGCGCGCGCGCGCGCACGGCTGCCACGCGCCCAGTCGCCGAGACTCCACGCCAGCATGACGTAAAGGCCCACGGTGGGAAGATAGGTGTATCGGTCGGCCATGCCGTGGTCGCCGATCTGGACGATCCCGCTGGCGGGCGCCAGCGCACCGAGGTACCACAGCCAGCCCATGGTCAGGTACGGGCGCTTACGCCAATTGCAGAACGCTACGATCGAAATCGCCCCCAACACCGCGCAAAGCAACAAGGCGAAGCTCCACGTCACCGAAGCGCCCCGGTGTGGATAGAAGGCCGCCAGACGCGACGGCCACAGCGTCTTCCAAATGTAGCCTGCCGTGGCCAAGAGGGCCTGTCCGGCGCGCGCCTGCGCCGAGGCGGTCTGCGGGGACTTGAGCTGGATGGCGATCAGCACCGTGCCGAGGGACAGTGCGAAGAGCGGCACTTTCTCCACGCCCAGCCAGAACCATCGGCGCAGAGCCGTTCCGCTCGATGCCCCTTCGCATTCGAAACGCCGCAATGGCCAGTAATCGAGCAGCAGCAATAGGACGGGCAGCGTGACCAGCATGGACTTGGACATCAGGCCAAGGGCAAAGGGCGGCACGATGAGTAGGTAGCGGCCGATGGCGGGGCGCTTGGTGTAATCGACGTATGCGAGCAGGGCCAACAGACCGAAACAGGCGCTGAGGACGTCCTTGCGTTCGGACACCCACGCGACGGACTCGACACGCAGCGGGTGGACGGCGAACAGGAGCGCGATCAGCGCGCTGCACCAGAACGCGCGCGTTTTGCCGCCCACGCGGGCGGACGCGCGGCGCAAGACCTCGAACAGCAGGATGGCGTTGAGGGCATGGATGAGCACGTTGACGACATGGTGGCCGGCGGGGTTCGTTCCGAACAGGCGGTAGTCGAGCATGTGGGACAGCCACGTCACGGGATGCCAGTTGGCGAAGTAGCCGGTGGTGAACGCCCACCGCAGGCTGTCCGCGGTGAACGGCCGCATCACAAAGGCATTCTCGGTGACGTAGCGTCCGTCGTCGTAGTTGACGAACTCGAACCGGTACACGCGCCCGTAGATGGCAGCCGTCAACAGGACAAGCAGTAGGCAGACTCCCACCCACGCGCGCCTTCCGGGAGCGCTACTCGTTATGCCCCCCGAGGTCATCCGTTCCCCTCCGAACCCGGCAGGTTGCGGCTGTTCTTTCGCGCGGTTTGTGTCAATGCCGGCATGCCTCCCAACACCCCAGGCGACGGTATGTCGGCCCGTTACTCCTGTTGATCGTCGACACGTACCACCCGGTTCTGTTCGTCCACGTGAACGATCTTCGGGACATGGTTGCGGGCCTCTTCAACATCCATGGTGGCATACGTCAGGGCAATGATGAGGTCGCCCGGCTGGCCCAGACGCGCCGCCGCGCCGTTGAGACACACGGTGCCGCTCCCGCGCTCGCCTTCTATGATGTAGGTCTCGAACCGGTCGCCGGTGTTGATGTTGAGCACTTGGATGCGCTCGTGGCACAGCATACCGGCGGCTTCCATCAACAGCGGATCGAGCGTCAGACTGCCGGCATAGTTAAGATCCGCCATGGTAATCGTCGCACGGTGAATCTTGCTCTTGAACATCGTTACCATCATTGTTCGCTTGTCCTATCGTTTCGTTGTCGCGCCTACGCTTTGGCCGGAACGGTGTACTTGATGTTGTCAATCAGGCGCGTCTCGCCGACACGTGCGGCCACGGCGAGGACCACCGTGCCCGCGACCCGATCGACGGGGTCGAAGTCGTCCCCGTCGACCAATTCGACGTAGTCGATATCGATGTCCGCCATCCCCTCGCGCACCGCCGCCAGCAGCACCCCGGCGTCGCGTTCCCCCGCCTCCATCATCGCCTGAGCTGCGAACAGCGACCGCGACAACGCTAGCGCGCGCGTGCGGTCGGCGGCGGACAGGTAGGCGTTGCGTGAACTCATCGCCAAGCCGTCGGGGTCGCGCACGATGGGCATCTCGACAATCTCGATATCCATGTCGAGGTCGCGCACCATGCGCTTGATAACGGCGCATTGCTGGGCGTCCTTCTGGCCGAAGTACGCCCGGTGCGGCAACACGGCGTTGAACAGCTTGGCGACCACCGTGGCCACGCCGCGAAAAAACGTGGGCCGCGACGCCCCGCACAGGCCCTCGGACACGTGATCGACGTTGACGTAGGTGGCGTATCCTTCGGGGTACATGCCCGAGCCGGTGGGCGCGTAGATCGCCTCCATGCCCGTTGCCTCGGCGATCGCCTTGTCGGCGTCGAAGGTGCGCGGATACCGGTCAAGATCCTCAGTGGGCGCGAACTGGGCCGGGTTGAGGAAAATGCTCACCACGCGGGCATCGTCGCGCTCGGCCGCCGCGCGCATCAGGCTGGCGTGGCCCTCGTGCAAGGCGCCCATGGTGGGTACGAACCCGATGGAACGCCCCTGGCGCCGCTGTTCAAACGACCATGCCCGCATTTCCGGCGCTGTCCGGATCACCTTCATTCGAATGCGTGCTCCTCGGCCGGAAACGCCCCGCTTTTCACCTCGCCCACGTAGGCCTCGCAGGCCTGACCCATCATCCCGCGCACGTCGGCGTAGGCCTTGCAGAACTTCGTGTGTCCCCACCCCAGCATGTCGTGCAACACGAGCACTTGGCCGTCGCACGCGGAGCCCGCGCCGATCCCAATCGTGGGGATCGTGAGCATTTCGGTGATTTCGGCCGCCAGATCGGCGGGGATGCACTCGAGCACGATGGCGAAACAGCCGATTCCTTCCAGACCCTTAGCCTCCTGTTTGAGCCGGTTGCGTGCTTCGGGAGAACGGCCCTGGACCTTGTAGCCGCCAATCTGGTTGACCGACTGCGGGGTGAGGCCGATGTGCCCCATGACGGGGATGCCCGCTTGCAGGATGGCCTTGATCGAGAGGCCGAACTTGTCCGCGGGTCCTTCGAGTTTGACCGCCTGCGCGCCGCCTTTCACCACCAGCCGCCCCGCGTTACGCAAGGCCTCCTGCGCAGTCACCTGATACGACAGGAACGGCATATCGGCCACGACCAGCGCGTGCTCGACCGCGCTCGAAACGCACCGCGTGTGGTGGACCATCTCGTCCATGGTGACACTGAGCGTGTCGGGACGCCCCATGATCACCATGCCGCAGGAATCGCCAATGAGCACGATGTCGACACCGGCTTCGTCGAGAATACGCGCGGAGGGATGGTCATAGGCGGTGAGCATAGCGATCTTCTCGCCCGCTTGTTTGCCGGCCCTGACGGACGCAGCGGTAACGCGTGACATAATCTGCACCTCCTGAACCGTGACGTACCACTCACGTGTTGTCCGTCCCGGTCCCTGTTGGGCTCCAAGCGGAGCGGCTCAGTAGTCCAGTTGTCCGAGTTTCGTGACCGCGCCTTCGGCCTCCGGCCGCCCCGCCAATTCGGCAATCGTGGCCCCGGTGACGGGGTCCACCGCATCGCCCGCGATCTCGGCGAGGGGCTTCAGCACAAACGCCCGCGTCCGAAACTCTCTGTGCGGCAGCGTCATCCGGTCCGACTCGAGCACTTTCGTCCCCCAGAGAACGATATCGATATCGATCTCCCGGGGGCCCCATCGATGGGCGGGCGTTCGCCCCAGATCGCCTTCGATTTGCTTGACCGCGCTCAAGAGTTCAAGCGGTTCCAAAACCGTCCCGATCTCCACTGCGAGGTTCAAGAACGCAGGCTGATCCGTACACCCCATCGGCTCGGTTTCGTAGCAATGCGAAACCTTGCGCACCGTGACGCCATCCAACCCCGCCAGCGCACGTAACGCGGCGCGGAGATTGGCGTTGCGGTCGCCCACATTGCCACCTAAACCCAGTAGGGCCCGTACTTCAATACGCGTCATTGCTCCTGCCGGACCAAGGCCTAACCTTGGCCACACCATCACTCAAGTCTAGCACACCGTATCCGAGCCTTCAAGACATGCCTCGGGTCCAGCCGGGCAGCCACATCAACGCCCCAGCCACCAAGGCCAGCAGCAGCACGCTGCCCAACGCCCCACCGGTTCGGCCGGCGCCTGTCCCGCCATGGCACCCGAACAACCAAGCCGCCTCTACCGGATAACCGGCGTCGACCCAGCCAGGGAAGCCCTCGGACATCACGTAGACGGCCGTAAACCCATTGTCCGCAAGAATTTGGGCGGCCGCATTTCCGGCCCCACAGCTCGTGCCGGAGCAATACACGACGATGATGTCATTCTCACGCCCGGCCAGTTCGTCCAGCCGGTCCGCCAACTCGCCCCCGACGATATGGTCTGCGTCTTTGACGTGGCCCAGCAGGTAGCTCATCGTGCTGCGCACATCAAGGAAGAACACCCCTTCTTCCCAGCGGGCATACGCCTGCTGCGGCGTCAGCGTCCCGTAATCGGGATCGCCCACCTCCACCTCATAGCCCGCCGCCTTCCACGCGTCGAAACCACCCAGCATGTTGAACACCGCCGTGAAGCCGTTGGCCTCCAGAATGCCCGCCGCCGTCACGCTGCGCACGCCGGACTTGCAGTGGAGCAGGATGTCGCTGCTCTCGCGGCCCGCCAACTCGCCGAGACGGCTCTCGAGTTCGTTCACGTCGATATAGGGAACCCCGGGAATGTGACCGGTCTCATACTCGCCCGTGGTACGCACGTCGAGGGTAAATACGCCGTCCTGCCACATCTCGCGGGCCTCGGCGACGTCAACGTCGGTTCGAGCCCAGGCGGCGGAAGAAAACCCCACAATGCCGGCCATCATCAACAATGCACAAGCGCTCCACACCATCGTCTCACATCGCATTTTCATCTCTCCTATCCGCCACGGGATCCGTACACCACGCAGCAAGGTGTTCCCGGCCCGCAGGCCGGGCGTTTCTACACAATTTCCGGAATGACGCTCCACTCCACCTGCCAGCCCTGCTCCTTGTCACCAACCAGACAGACCACCCCCGCATTGCGGAAAGCGGCCACCCCGGCATCCTCATCACTCGCGACGAGTAGCGACGCCAGCTTGTCCAAGAACGGCAGATGACCCACGATCATGACGTCCCCGTCGAGGCCGTCCAGTTCCCGAGCTATTGCGCCCACGGTATCCTTCGGCGCCAGGCCGTCCCGCTGCTTGAGCGCGTACCCCTCGACGAGACAAGGCCCGAACCCCTCGGCCGTCTGACGCGCGCGCGTCTTCCCGCTGTGCCAGACCTCGGCGACATCGAGCGGTTTCGCGGCCAGAAATGCTGCCACCGCCTCCACCTCCGCCGCTCCTTCCGGAGACAGCGGACGCTCGGGATCCGTCTTCTTGTCGACAGCCTTGCCGTGCTGAACTAAGTAGACGCGCACAGGACACTCCACTTCCGGCCCTCCGAGGGCGCCCAGCACCCCATAAACCATACCATCCAACCGAGGCGCCATCACAGCCCCCAGATTAAGTGCATGGCTGGGCAGTGCCGCAAAATCAGGCATTGCGGTTTCGGTGATTTGTGGTGGGTGCGATTTGGAAGGGTAGGCAGAGGCAGTTGTAGCGTAATTGAAATGGGCAGGAACTACATGGGGGTGGGCAGCCAGGGCAATCGCACTAAAGCCGCCGGATACCGATTGGAGACGTCGGGCACGCCAAACGCGCCCACTGGCCGCACTCCGCAATAGACTCGCTACCACAGGCTCAAAGGAGCATAACAGATATTGTACGTCTCCCATGGCCTACTCTTACCCGCCGATTTGGGATATACCATCGCCCTACCAATAACCAACGGCAATGGTATAATATCGTTGCGTTGGCACAACGCGCGGAGACACCACGGGAGGAGCGTAGGCCATGGAGGTCGCTACTGAGGAAACGGCGGGCGCCTGTGCCCCGTCCGAGGCGCCCCTGGTAGTGGCAGTCGTTCTGACGTGGAACGATGTAGACATGGCGTCCCGATGTCTGACGTCGCTACGCTGCTGCACCTACGAAAATCTCAAGGCCGTGCTGGTGGACAACGGCTCCTCATTCCCCACCATTCCGCCGTTGCGCGAACAATTCCCCGAAGTGGAGATGGTTCCTCTGAGCGAGAACTTCGGGTTCACCGGCGGGTGCAACCGCGGGATTGAGAAGGCGCTGGAAATGGGCGCCGAGTATGTGTTCTTGCTCAACAACGACACCATCGTTCACGAGGAGGCCATTTCGGAACTCGTCAAGGCGATGGATGCACGGCCCGACGCCGCCATGGCCAGCGCCGTGCTGCTGTTCCCCGGAGAAGAGAAGCGGATTCAGTCGCACTGCGTGTGGCCCCACCGCGAGCGTGCCTATGGACGCCACGAGAGCGTGGGCCAGTTGTTGACCGAAGATCGCCGGGACATTCTGGAGACGGGCTTCGCTCCGGCCTGCGCCGTGCTCTACCGGGCTTCCGCCCTCAAGGAAGTGGGGTTATTCGACGAGAGCCTGTTCACCAACTGGGAAGATTACGACCTGTGCATGCGCTTCACGGACGCAGGTTTCAAGATGTATGTGGTTGAATCAGCGGAAGTCGTTCATG
>JAACEL010000225.1 GCA_011682535.1 Nitrospiraceae bacterium
CCAAACCTAAACCAAATATGAGCGCTGAGTTGTCCAATTTATTCTGACCAGGCTCCTCAGTGCCTTCCAGGACGCAAGAGTGACCTGGGGTGCGTTGCGCAGGAAGACCATCTCGGCGTAAGGAAAGGAAACCAGACCGATGATTCAGAAACTTGAAAAGAGTTCCGGCAAGGTGATTGGGTTCGCATTGAGCGAAAAACTGCACGATGAGGACTACAAGACCTTTGTGCCGGAGGTTGAGCAGGTGATAGAGAGGGCGGGTAAAGCCAGGCTTCTCGCGCATTTCCATGATTTCCACGGCTGGGACGCGCATGCACTATGGGATGATATCAACTTTGCCGCAAAGCATTACAATCATATGGAGCGGATTGCGTTGGTCGGTGACCGGAAGTGGGAAGAATGGATGGCCAAGGTGTGTAAGCCCTTCACGATGGCAAAGGTCCAATACTTCGACGCCTCGGAGATTCAACGGGCATGGGAGTGGTTGTTCGAGGAATCTTGATCCGCCGGTGAAAACTGCTGACGAGATCCGCAGCCTTAGTACGAAGTGTTTTGCCGTGAGCGTGCTCTCTTGGCTTTTTCACCAAAAGGGTGGTTCAAGTGACCATCGTCAGTGCAACAATGGGGTACCGTAGCGAACGGAGGAACCAGCATGATCCAGGATCCCGAACTCAGGAAAATGCTTGAAGAAGAAGCCAAGATCGTTCGGAAGGAATATGAGAATCTTTCGATAGACAACTCTGAAGCGCTCGCGAAAAAACGGAAACTGAAAAACCGCTACGAGGAAATAGAACGGTTGCTTGGGCTGCGGGCACATCAGAACCACATGATTATGATCCAACAGAAGAGGCACAATTATTTCTTCGTTGTCTTGGCCATCTGTCTGGCCGCCCTGGTGGCGTTTTGCGCGATTGAGTCGCGAGCCTGGCGCGCCGAGATATCAAGAATCGAACGTATGGTGCTGGAACAAGTACAGCACGGCGAAGTGCAGACGCCGTAATTCCAGTAATTCCGAATTCCTCCTTCTGGGCGGCGTACTCTACTCGGATTGCCCCGTCAGGAGTGGGGAGTGCTCTATCCTGCGTCGTTCTTTGCGTCCGCCGCAGGCGGATTGCGGCTTTGCGCGAAACCTATGCCGAACTGTGGGCGGAGGTCACGAAGCGTTGTAGGGGCACTCGGGGGGGGCGTTGTCCGGGGTGTCGCCGTTCTTGTGCTTGCCGCAGCAGCCTAGGGCGTCGTCTTTGTCGAACGAGTGACAACAACGGTTGCGTTCGCCCAGATTCTTGCGGGCCCACTGATCGACAAGCACCCAGAGGGTGATCAAAACGAACACGGCCCCGATCCCGATGGCCATGTTGAGCAGAAGCGCCATTGCGCGTACTCCTTGTTCGAGCAGTTCCGCGCGTCCCTAACTGCCCAGGCCGGCGAATCCCATGAACGCCATAGAGAGAACACCGGCGATCATCAGAATAATTGCCGTGCCTTTGGCGAGGCCGGGGACATCGGCCAAGTCGAGTTTCTGGCGGATACCGGCCATGATGACCAGCGCCAGCGTGAAGCCGAGGCCGGAGCCGAGGGCGAATACGATGCACTGAATGAAGCTGTAGCCTTCGCTGGTTTGCAGCTTGGCTACGCCCAGCACGGCGCAGTTGGTGGTGATGAGGGGGAGGTAGATGCCCAGCGCTTTGAAGAGTGCGGGGCTGGTCTTCTTGATGAACATCTCGACCAATTGCACGGTGGAGGCGATGACGGCGATGTAGGCGATTAGGCGGAGGTATTCGGCGTCGGCCGCGACGAGGACGATGTTGATGCCGTAGGCGAGGGCGGAACTGACGAGCATGACGAAGATGACGGCCACGCCCATACGCGAGGCGGTCTCGATCTTGTTCGACACGCCGATGAAGGGACAGATGCCCAGGAACTGCGCGAGCACGAAGTTGTTGACCAGCAGCGTGTTCAGGATGAGAAACGAGAGGGTGTCGTCGGTACCGCCACTCATGCTTGATGTCCTTCCGGTTTCTTGTTGCGTGCGCCGCGCTCGCGCCACCAGGCGAAGATGAATAGCCAGGCGCCCAAGGTGAAGAAGCCGCCGCTGGGCAGTACGAAGATGACCCAAGGTTCGTAATTCGCGCCGAATAGCGGGTGCCCGAGGAAGCTGCCGCTGCCTAGAATCTCGCGCACGCCGCCCATGCACAGCAAGGCGATGGAGAAGCCAATGCCCATTCCGAGTCCGTCGAGGATGGACTTGAGCACGTTGTTCTTTGAAGAAAATGCCTCGGCGCGTGAGAGGATAATGCAGTTCACCACGATCAGGGCGATGAAGGGGCCCATCGCCTTGTAGATGGGCACGCTAATCGCCTTGACGGCATAGTCGGTCACGGTCACAAACGTGGCGATGATGAGGATGAATACCGCGATACGGACTTCCTTGGGCACCCACTTGCGCAGGATGGAAACCAGTGCGTTCGACGTGACGAGTACGAACATGACCGCGCAACTCATGGCGATCGCGTTCTCGACGCTGTTGGTGATGGCCAGCGCAGGGCACATGCCCAGCACTTGCACGAACACTGGGTTCTCTTTCCAGATGCCGTTGACGAATGAGTCCTTGTAGCTCGGGCTTGCCATTATGCGCCCCCTTTCCGCAGTTCTTCGAGGTGCTGGTGGATCAAGGGGATCATCCGTTCCGCGCTTGCGTCCAGCAGTGCGCCGACGGCTTTCGACGACACTGTGGCCCCCGAGATGGCGTCAATCTGCCAGGGGTCCGTCTTCTTGCCGTGCTTGACCGTCACGATAGGATTTGCCAGTGCGGTCATGTCGCCGTTGAGCGCCACGTCCAAGTTCGTGAAATTGGCATTGAAGTCGTTGTCGAGTATGATTTTGTCGCCGAGTCCGGGCGTTTCCTTCGATTCGAGCACTTTGAACCCGGTGATCG
This sequence comes from Nitrospiraceae bacterium, assembly GCA_011682535.1. GTDB lineage: Bacteria > Hydrogenedentota > Hydrogenedentia > Hydrogenedentales > SLHB01 > JAACEL01. The sequence continues at coordinate 2,936 of JAACEL010000225.1, forward strand.
TCTGTGCGTCGGGCGAATAGGCATACAGTGCTTCGATCGTGCCGGCGTAACCTTTGCCCGCCGCCTTGCTGACGCATCCAAGGAAGCGCCGTTGACCGCTCTCGTCCGTGCCGAAGCAGGCGAAAAGGTTGGTGGCGCCGCCAGTAACTTCCGCCAGCGGCGTGATGGTGCCCGCTTCAAGGTCGGCGACGTACTTGACCAGTTCCGTGGAACCGGGAAGGACTTCGCCGACGGCTTCGCGTGTGATCTGGGCCAGGTTGTTCCGAATCGTTTCCGCGGTCACCATGTCGGCGACCACGATGATGAGGCCGCAGACGGTAGACACCGCCCCGAGCAACACGATCATGTACAGGCTGCTCGTGGGCTTGTGGGCGTGGGGTACGGTATGTGCCGCCGTGGCGCTCATGAGGTACTGCTCGCTTTCTTTGTCGTGCCGAACACTCTCGGCTGTGTCCAGGTTTCGATCAGTGGCGTGACCGCGTTAGCCAGCAGAATCGCATACATGACGCCTTCGGGCAGGCTGCCCTTCAGGCGGATGACGACGGTGATCACGCCGATCAGGATGCTGAAGATCCACACGCCCAAGGCGGTTGTCGGCGAAGTCACCATGTCGGTGGCCATGAAGATCGCACCGAGCATGAGACCACCCGAGAACACCATGAAGAGCGGGCCGGGGTACGTGTCGGCGTTGATGAGGTGCAATACGCCGCTCAGCGCGAACACGCTGCCGAGAACGCCGGCCGGAATCCGCCAGTCGAGCATGTTGCGCACCAGCAGGTAGCCGCCGCACAGCAGAATCAACACGGCGCAGGTCTCGCCGGTCGATCCCGACGTCATGCCCATGAACAGGTCGAGCGGATCGGCCAGGCGGGTGACGCCTTCCAGATTCAGCGGCGTCGCGCCTGTGAAGGCATCGATATTCGCCGCTGCGATGTATTCCGCTACAGGCGTCGGTTTCAGGAACGGGAACGCCAGCGTCGATGGAATGCAGGCGAGGAACCTGCCCTGCACGAACGGTGGGGTCCAGGTTGTAACGGCTACGGGGAACGCCGCCTGAAGGAACGCGCGTCCAACCAAGGCCGGGTTGAACGTGTTATAGCCGAGCCCGCCGAACAAGGCCTTGCCCAAGCCGATGGAGATCGCCCCGCCCACCGCCACCATCCACAGCGGGAAGCTGGGGGGGAGGGTGAGGCCCAGGAGGAGTCCGGTAACCGCCGCGCTGTAGTCGCCGACCGTATTGGGCTTGCCGCTCAGGCGGCAGACGGCCCACTCCGTCAGTACGCATGAGATGGTGGCGACTGAGAGTAAGAGCAGCGCGCTCAAGCCGAAGGCGAAGATTGAAAAGAGGGCGACGGGCGCCAGCGCGACGGCGACGTTGCGCATGATGGCATTCGTGCTCATTGGCCGCTTGACGTGCGGCGACGTCAGAATATCTACGGATAGGGGTTCGGAACTCACTTTCTTTTTGCCGCCTTTCTTTCTCGGTTCATGCTCTTGGCAATCCTGAAGTACTGCACGAGCGGAATGTTCGACGGGCAGACATAGGTGCAACTCGCGCACTCGAAGCAGTCATTGAGATGATAGCCCTGCTCCATGGCTTCGTACTCTTCTTTGCGGGCCAGCGCGCCCAGGAGCGATGGGTTCAGATACAGCGGGCACGCCTCGACGCACGAACCGCACTTGATGCAGGGGTACACCTGCTTGGGGCGGTCGTCTAGTTCCTTCTGCGTGAGCGCCAGAATGCCGCTGACGCCCTTCGTCGTCGGTACATCGAGCGAACTGACCGACGGACCCATCATGGGGCCGCCCAGAATGACTTGGCGGGCGTCGTCGGTGAGTCCGACGTGGTCGAGGATGAATTGAAGGGGCGTTCCCAGGGGAATGAGGTAGTTGCCCGGTTTCCGCACGCCCGGTCCCGTCACGGTGACGACGCGCTCGATCAGGCCTTGGCGTTTCGGGAGCAGGGCGGCCATCTGGGCTAAGGTCGACACGTTGAAGCACGCGACGTTCACGTCCATGGGCAGTCCGCCCGAGGGAACCTCGCGGTTTAGTAAGGCTTTGATGAGCATCTTCTCCGCGCCCTGCGGATACTTGGTCTTGACTGGCGCCACGAAGATCGGCAGGCCGTGAGGAACGGAGTCGCGAAGGAGGGCGAGCGCGTCTTGTTTGTTGTCTTCGATGCCGATGATGGCACGATCCGCGCCGGTGGCCTTCAACGCGATGGCAAGTCCGGCGAAGAGTTCGTCCTTCTGTTCCAGCATCAAGCGGTGGTCGCACGTGAGATAGGGCTCACACTCGCAGCCGTTGGCCAGCACCGTGTCAATCGTCTTGCCCTCGGGCACGGTCATCTTCACATGTGTGGGGAAGGCGGCGCCACCCAGACCGACCAAGCCCGCCTGCTGTACGGCGCCCACCAGATCGCCGGGCGCGGCGGCCTCTATGTCGAATGGTTCGCCTTCCAGGGCCTCCTGGCTGGCTTCGGGATCAACCTTGATGTAAACGGCGGGCGCCATGGAGCCGCTGGCGATCAGCGCGAGGTCAATCTTTGTCACCGTGCCCGCCGCTGGGGCGTGCATGGGGACGGAGACGAAGCCGCCCGCTTCGGCGATCAACTCGCCGCGAGCTACTTCCTGTTTTTTGGCAACCACGGCCTTCGCCGGAGCGCCGATGTGCTGCGCCAGCGGAACGACCAACGTGGGTGCGAATCCCAGGCGTTCGATGGGCTCGGTTCGGGTGCCCTTCTTGTGTTCCGGGGGGTGCACACCGTGAGAGAACGTATGTCCCAGTACGAAATTCTGTGCCATCACACCTTACCTGTTCCGTTAGTTCGCGTGCATCGGCCACCCCAGTGGCCACTACACGAATCTGTGGTCTCTATGCCGTTTCCTGTTTCGCGGCGGCTGCCGCCGCTGCTTCCTCCGCTGCCTTGGCGGCTGCCTTTTGGCGGGCTTCCACGGCCTTCGCGCCTATGATCGGGCCCTGTTCCTTGTCCAGCCAGACGATGGCGCCGGTCGGGCATCGTTGAATGGCGTCCATGTTGGCCGCTTCAATCCGGCCGAAGTCGATCTGGGCCAAGTTGCCGGTGATCTCGATGAGGCCTTCGGCCGCATCCTTGGCGCACAATCCGCACCCGATACAGGCGGCCTCGCACTGCTTCTTGGCTGCCGCGCCGCGCTCGTTATTCATGCAAGCGACCCACAGCCGGTGGTTGACGTCATGGAGCGAGAAGAGATGTTTCGGGCACGCCAACACGCAGGCGCCGCACGCGGTACACTTGTCTTCATCAACCACCGGCAGTTCGTTCTCGTCCATGGTAATGGCGTCGAACGGGCACGCGGCCATGCAGTCGTCCAGCCCCAGGCAACCCCAGGGGCACCCCTTGCCGCCACCCGCCACGAGGGAAGCGCCCCGGCAGGTGGACAGGCCGGCATAGTTGGCCCGCATCCGGGTGACGTTCTTGCCGCCCGCGCAGGCCAGGCGCGCCACGCGCTTCTCACGCGCGCCCGCCTCAATGCCGAGCAGGCCTGCGATGGTGGCTACACACTCGGAGGAACTCACGGGGCACGCGCCCGGCGTCACGTCACCCGCAACCAATTCCTCGGCAAACGCACGGCACCCGGGGAATCCGCAAGCCCCGCAGTTGGCGTGTGGGAGTAGGTCGTCCACCTGCTCGATTCGAGGATCCTCGAATATGTGCAGTTTCTTGTTGGCGAGAGCGAGGATTGAGGACAAGCCTATCCCCAGGACGGCCATCAATCCTCCAGCAGCGAGCAGTCCACTCATTAGCAAAATCCTGTCAGGAACTCCAGATCAATACTCGGGGCAAACTGAAACAGCTTGGAAACTCCAAGTGACATGCGAGCGGCAGTCTACCTTCTGTCTTTCCCAGAATGCAAGCCCTCCGTGCTTGCTCCAGGGCCGACGCATCTAATTGTGCCAGAATCTAGGATTTCATGATTTCGGATTTTCGCTTCGGTTTTTCTTTTTCCTCTCGCGGCGGCTGGCACGGATGACTTCGTCGGCGTATTGCCCGCGTCTGGTGAAAAAACTCCGCCCACGCCCAAGTCCCTGTTGTCAGTAGGCCAGAAGGTTGGTACGCCATGTGAGATCTCGGCCGATCTGCGCCGTAGAGCGAGCTTGTGCAGCTTCCATGGGTGGATTCGCGCTCTTCGGACATAGCTCCCCCACGTTCCTTTCGCATTCACCTCTCAGGAGTACTACGCAGCCTCGCGATGGTAGTAGCTGAGCATCCCTCCCAGGCGTTCCCGGCGATGAATGTCGCCTTCGGTTCGGCCGACTTCCGAGCCTGGTTCGATGATGTTGTTTCCGAGCCCTTGATGGTTGCGTTCCTCATGATAATGTGCGGCGAATTCCGTAAGCGCTTTGCGCAGGGACTTCTCACCGAAAAAGACCATCCGGTTCAGACATTCGGATTTCATAGACAGCACGAATCGCTCGATATGCGGATTCAAGTTCGGGCTCTTGGGCGGGAGCACAACCGGTTTGTTGTCCGAGCCTTCGAGTACGCCGCGAAAAGGAAGGAACTTCGTGTCGCGGTCCACCAGGACGTATCGCGTGTCGAGGAAGAAACCATCGTAGCAGTCGGTAAGGTTCCTTGCCACTTGTTGCACCCACGCAGCATCGGGGTTGGGAGTGATGCCCGCAATCTCGATTCGGCGCGTGGCCACTCGCATCGCCACCAAGATGTAGAACGTCACCAGACCGCCACGCGTCCACACTTCAATGGTCGTGAAATCCACCGCGCCCAACACCTCCCAATGGGCCTTCAGAAAGGTCTTCCAAG
>JAACEL010000226.1 GCA_011682535.1 Nitrospiraceae bacterium
CTTGCGCCGGGGAGCAAGCTCCCCTCCGGAAAAGCGGTAGCAAGCTACCGCAGTCCACATCCGGAAACCGCCCTGACTTTTGGCGGGGTAATCTACCCGCGGATTTGGGGCCGTTCGGGGCGGTTGCCAGCCTAGGGCCGCCCGCCGTATGATGGGACGCGGGTTGGAAAGGAGCTTGCCATGTCGCTGGGCGTTCGTATTGCCATCATCCTGGTCACGGTTGTGGCCGCTACGACTGGCATCGTGTTTGCAATCCATTACGGGGTGATTCTGCCGAGTTTCGCCGCGCTGGAGCAGCAAGACGCGCAAGAGTCCATGGAGCGGTGTTTGCGGGCGATGGAGCGTGAGCTGTACCACCTGGATGCGTTCTGCTTCGATTGGGCCGCGTGGGACGACACGTACGAGTACGTTGTTGCGCCCAGCGAGGACTACGAGAACGCCAACCTCGTCCTGGATACATTCACGGACAACAACCTTAGTTTCATGTTCATCCTCGATACCCAGGGCCGGGTCGTTTGGGGCCAGGCCTACGATCTCGCCACGGAGGAAGCCATCGAGGTGGACGGGCTCCCGAGTAAACACTGGGCCGCCACCCACCCTTTGCTGGGCCACCAGACACCGGAGGATTTTATCGCGGGCGTGTACATGACCGCCAAAGGGACAATGCTGGTTTCTTCCCGTCCGATTACCACCTCTATTTCAGAGGGTCCGCTCCGAGGCACGCTCATTATGGGCAGACTGGTGGACGATGCGTTCGTGGCGGAGTTGGCCGAGCAAACGCTTACGACGCTGAAGATGTGGCCCATCAAAGCAGGATGGCTGCCGGTTGAGGAGGAGATCCAGCGTGGCGCGCTGTCGCCGGCGGAGCCGTATGCCTTCGTCAAGACAGACGCCATGCTCCGGGTGTACTCGACGTTCCCGGGCATCCTGGGCGAACCGGCCCTGTTGGTTCGGGTGGACGTGCCGCGCAACATCATGGCAGAGGGACGCGATGCGGTGCGCTTGGCGGGGTGGTCGGTGATTGCGGTGAGCATGCTCCTGCTCCTGGTCGTGTTGGTGCTGCTGCGCCGGGGTGTCATCGACCCCATTTCACGCCTCACCACTCACGTGACGGCGGTCGGCAGCGCCACGGCGCTCACACAGATCCCCCGCTCACAGCGCCGCGACGAGATCGGCACGCTGGAGCGAGAGTTCAACCGGATGATGCGCCGCCTTCATTCGGAGAACGCAGAACGGTCCCAGGCGGAACTGGCCCTGGCTGAGAGCGAGGCCCGGATTCGAGCCATTCTGGACGGCACGCCGGACGCAATCGTCACGTGCGACGAGAACGGCGTGATCGAGTCGGCCAATGCCGCGACCGCCACGTTGTTCGGGTATGCGCCCGAGGCGATGCCCCGCCGGAACATCCGCCGTTTGATGCCGGGACTGATGGGAGCGGGTGAGGATGGCGCCGAGGGTGCGCCGATGCTCACGCCGGAGAATCTCTGCCGCGTCATGCCGCAAACGTTCGGGAAACGCAGTGACGGGAGCACGTTTCCCGTTCGCGTAAGCGCAAGCGAGGTCCGTCTTGACGGGCGGCATATGTACACGTTTGCGGTGGGCGACATCACGGAACTGAGGGCGATGCACGAGCGGGTGCTGCACGCGGAGCATCTAGCGACGATCGGGGAAATGGGGGCGGCGATGGCGCACGAAATCCGCAATCCGCTGGCCGGGCTGAGCGGAGCCGTGCAGGTGCTTCGCGACGGCTTGGCGCCCGATGACGAGCGGCGCGAAGTGATGAACGAGGTGGGCGAGCAAGTGCAACGGATCGATGCGATCGTGCAGCGCCTGCTAGCGTTCGCAAAGGCCTGGACCCCGGCGAAGCAGATGTGCGACCTGCGCGCCATTGCGCAGAAGGCTTGTACGGAGGCGCAGACGCAGGAACGGTGGCGCGAGATGCGCTTCGAGTTCGACGGCCTTGAGGAACTGGCCGTGGCGGCGGATCCGTCGTTTGTCGAGCAGGTGTTCTGGAATCTGTTGGAGAATGCGGTAGACGCCGTGAACGCCAACCTCGAAGCGGGCGCGACGGGTGAGATTCGATGGTCGTTTGCCCGTTCGGACGATGGCGCTTCGGTAACGGTTGCCGACAATGGGGCGGGGATGACCCCGGAGAGGATCGAGAATCTGTTCCGCCCGTTTCACACGACGAAGACGCATGGTACCGGGCTGGGGTTGTGCATCTGCAAGCGGATCATGGAAGCGCATGGCGGCACGATTGACGTGTCGAGCACGCTGGGCAAAGGGACGAGCGTTCATCTGCAATTCCCGGATGGAGACGAGTAATGGCAGGGCACATTCTGGTCGTGGACGATGAGAAACTGATCCGCTGGTCGCTACGTGAGCGGCTGACCGCCGACGGCTACCTCGTATCGGAGGCGGCGGACGGTGCCGCGGCCCGGGGGCTGGCCGAGAGCGAGGCCTTCGACTTGGCGCTGCTGGATCTGCGGCTTCCCGACACGGACGGCCTGACCCTGTTCGGCGAGCTTCACGCGCTCCAGCCCGACATGCCGGTGATCATGATCACGGCGTTCTCGTCAGTCGAGGGAGCGGTCGAAGCCATCAAACGCGGCGCGGCCGACTACCTCACGAAGCCGTTCAACATGGACGAATTGGCCATCTGCGTAGACAAGGCGATTCGCACGCAGGCGCTCCAGAACCGGGTGTCTTCGGAGGTGGATGAGAAGAAAGCGCGGTTCGGACTGAGCAACATCGTGGGTGAAACGGCCGAGGTGCTCCGGTTGCGGGATCTGATTGGACGGGTCGCCCAGAGCGAAACGACATCGGTGCTCCTGCTAGGCGAGAGCGGCACCGGCAAGGACATGGTGGCGCGTGCCCTCCACTATGAATCGGCGCGCGTGGATAAGCCTTTCGTGGACATCACCTGCACGGCGTTGCCTGAGTCCTTGCTCGAGTCGGAGTTGTTCGGTTACGAGAAGGGGGCCTTCACCGACGCCAAGAAACGAAAGAAGGGACTGTTCGAGGTCGCGAACGAGGGCACGGTGTTCCTGGACGAGATCGGCGATATGGCGACCTCGCTGCAATCGAAGCTGCTGCGGGTGCTCGATGAGCGTTCGTTCCGGCGGGTGGGCGGCACCACCGACATCGCCGTCGATGTGCGTGTAATCGCCGCCACCAATCGCGACTTGGACGAGGCGATACGGCAGGGGCGGTTCCGGGAAGACCTGTATTACCGCCTGAGCACGGTCCCCATCGTCGTCCCGCCGCTCAGGGAGCGCCGGGACGACATCCCGGTGCTGGCCGAACATTTCCTGCGGGTGTATAACGCCGAGTTCCATCGTGAGTTCCGCGGACTGACTCCCGGCGCGCTGCGCCGGATTCGGGACTACGAGTGGCCGGGGAACGTGCGGGAACTGCGCAACGCCATCGAGCGCGCGGTGTTGCTGGGGTCGGGGGACGAACTGGGGTTGGACGAAATCGTGCTGGGGCGCTCGTCGCTACGGAGTACGCGCGCCTCGAACGAATCCGTCGCCAGACTGCCGAAACAGGGCTGCGACCTGGGTGAGGTGGAGAAGACCTTGATCGCGCAAGCGCTGGCCAGGACAGGTGGCAATCGCACGCAGGCAGCGGATCTATTGGGCTTGTCGCGAGATCAGATCCGCTACAAAATCGCCAAGCACGGCCTCGACGCATAGGCCATCTCCCTCTCCAAACGCGCGATATCCCCCGGCGCGCCGGGGGATATCACCCACTTCCGCCGAGAGCCGTGCCATTTTCCGATCTCTACTTTTCGCATCTAACCCCTTTCTTGATAGGTATTTAACCTTCATTCTTCCGTTCTCAGACGGGCTTGGTATGCCGCTTGCTGTTACGTTGCCGGATCTAGCCTGAATTGAGGAAAGGCAAGCGGCATGGGACGTGCTGGCGTCCCGCGCCGGGGAGAACGGCGATGGACAGACTGATCAAAGAAGAACGTGGCTTGACGCTGCTTGAACTGATGTTCGCCAGCGGCGTACTCGCGATGACGCTGTCGCTCCTTTTCGGCTCGATGATGAGCGTTTCGCTAGCCAATGATGCCACGGAGGGCCGCGCGGTGGCAGTGACGCAGGTATCGAGCGTGATGGAGGAGCTTCGGGCGACGAGTTCGGACGAGTTGTTGTCGTACGTTCCCCCTCAGTTCGAAGGTTTGGGGACTGCGGAGATGGTTGAGGTACGGTGCTACAACGCGGGCGGCGAGACGTTGTCGTTCCCGGTGAGCACGGAAAACCTCACGGCGCCGCTGCCCAATCCGCTTCAGGTGGAGTGCATCGTGAGGTGGTACGACGAGCGGGGCCGGCACTACTCCTACAACGTATCGGAATGGATCTATAGGTGATCGCCATGCATACACGCACTCTTACAAGAACGCACATGCAGCGAGTTGGCACGTCGGCGGGCGACAGCCCGAACCTGGGCGTCACGCTGATCGAACTGATAATCGCCATCTCGATCATGTCGATCGTGATGGGCGTACTGTTCGGGCTGGCCATATCGGTGGGCGATACGTCGCGTGTTCAGGAAGAGAAGATGGACGCGTTCGACCAGGCCCGCAAGGGGATCTTGTACGCGGCGCGCGACCTGCGGCAGGCCCGGGGCTTTGGGATATCGGAGCTGCCCGCGGACACGGTGACCTACCGGGTGGCCACGGATCTGGACGGCAACGGTTCCGCCGTGGACGTCTCGGGGAACATCGAGTTGAGCGTCGAACGGACCATCACGCGCGACTTCGACGATCTAAACGGCGACGGCATCGGGGAGTCGCAACTGGTGCTATCCAACGGCAACACGGTGATGGTGCTGGCGAACAACCTGCTGCCGGACGAGGACATAAACCAGAACGGGGAACTCGAACCGGAGGAAGACTTGAACGGTAACGGCGTGCTCGACCGCGGTGTGTGGTTCGAGCGCGTCGGCAGCGCGGTTCGCGTGCAGGTGCAGGCGTTTGGCCAGTCCCGGCAGGGGCATGTGCTGTCTACCAGTATGAGCACGATGGTGGTCCCGAGGAATTGATCATGAGAAATCATACACGCAAGAACCAAGACGGTATGGCGCTGCTCCTGGCGACGCTGTTCATCACGGTGGCGCTGGTCACGCTGACAGTGCTGACGACCCGGATGATCAACCAGAAGCGCCAGGTGGATCTGTACGGCGATTTCGAGGCCGATATGTACGGGATCGAGTCCGCGTTCGCCCAGAGCAAGGCATCCCTGGAAAGTGGAGGCAACGGGATGATCGGCGTGACGTCAGCCGCCTTCCAGTTGGAATGGAACGAACTGCCGACGTTTGACAGTCCGGGCATCGAGCCGCTGGAAGTGCCGGGCTTGCCGGAGGTGGAGTATTTCGCGTGTGACATCGACTGGCAGGACGACGGGGTCGACAACAACGGCGACGGGATGATCGACGACGTCAGCGAGATGTGGTTTCACACAATCTACGCCTTCGCGCGCAACAACAACATTGTCCGCACGGCGGAAGCGGTGTTGAAAGGCGCGAACGTGAGCGTATGGAACAACGCGATCTTCGCCGGGGCGGGGCATGTGGACGGTTCGATCAAGGGCAACTGCAGTATCCATGGCTCGGTGCACATTCTGGGCGACCATGTGCCGGAGGGCGGCGAGGCCATCGTGGTGCTGGACATGATGGGCGCGAGCTTGATTCACAACAACTACGGTATCGGGGCGGGGCCGGGGCCGGCGCTGCCCGACTACCTGCGCGATCGCGTGCCCGACCAGCCGCTGACCATTGTCAACGGTGAAATCGACCAGGCCACCCTCAACACGGTGTTGCGAGTCAAGAACGGCCTGGTGTCACTCAACTCCGCGAGCGAGGTCGGCGCGGCCGACGTGTTTGGCAACGGACTCAAGGACACCGTGGACGGGACATTCAGCAACGATGGCTGGACGGGACAGCGGGTGGCGGACGACGGCGACCGGGGCGACCCCTCGGTGGTGTTCAGCGACAACGGTTGGGATGAGTTCTATGACCTGGGGAACAAGGTGCCGTTCCCGGTACTTGACGACGACTGGCGTTGGCCTGCCCAGGTGCAGTGCCACGAACTGGGCTACGCGTGGGAAGGTGAGCCGGGCAGCATAGAAGCCGCGCCGGACGGAACCGACTACTTGCACGGCGACTTCTTCTCGGATATGTTGAGTGACGGAAACCCGTACGAGGGCAACGTGACCATCTCGGTGGGCACGGACTTCTATCTCAACCTCACCCAGCCGGGCAGTGCGCCGGCGGACCGCGTGAAGCCCGATCCCGCAAACTGCATCAAGGGCGACGACTATATCTACTACGACGCTGCCGCGACGGTGATGGAAATCAACGGACAGATCGAGATCAACGGCGACTTGGTCTTTTCGGCGCGCAATGACAGGACGCTCAATTACACGGGCCGGGCGGCGATCCTCGTTCATGGCGATGTGACCGTAAACACCAACTTGCTCAGTTGCAACGATGGCGACCCGAATGACTACCTTCGCAGTTTTCCGGAACGCAACATCATCGGCATCATGGCCGAGCAGGACATGCTCGTGGGCCAAAGTGCCCAGCTCGACCTGATGGGCGCATTCTACGCACAGGGACAGATCTCCAGCAACAAACAGACAGTCGTCATGGGAACGTTCGTGGCGGAGTACTTCGACATGGGCAATCAAGTACCCGACATCTACCAAGTGCCCGCCCTTACGGAGAACCTGCCGCTGGGCATGATCGCCAACTACCCGATTCTGGTCTTCTCGCCCATTTCCTGGAGGGAACTATGAGCACTTCCACACTGAAGGCCACGCTGAAGGAAACGTGGTACCTTCTCGTTGCCCTATTAGTCATTGTGGTGTTTGCTACGCGCATGTACCTGTCCGAGAAACGGGAGGAACAGGACTTGGCGGAGACGGTTGCGAACTCGACGAACTTCGCGCCATTCCGTCCCGCTTCCCTGCCTGAACCAACACGCAGAATCACCAAGGAAGAACAAACGCGCGGGGTTATCGAACGGCACCAGGAACGGCTTGAGAAAAAGCCCGACGCCAACGAGTCAGCTTCGCTCCTGCAGGCAATGGGCAACTTGGCGCGCATGAAACTCGGCGAGTATGAGGAAGCCGCGTCCTACTACGAGACGGTGCTGAGCACCTATCCCGACTGGAAGGGCATCCGGCGAACATACACAAACCTTGCCGTCTGCTACGAGCGCTTGGGCGACGAACTCCGCGCTCAGTCCGTCTACAAGCGCATGATGAAAGCCTTCCCAGAGGACTCACAGGAGTATCAGTTCGCGAAAAGCGAACTGGGACTCTAGCTTAGCTTCTCCGCCAGCACGCGCCTTCGTTGTCCCAGTAGCCCTCATCTTTGTCCATGGACACGATCCTGAACTTCGCATCGGCGGGAAAATCGGGGATTGTGTTGCGCAGGGCTAAGGTTCCATGCTTGGCGCACGCACAACGCAGTGGGCTGCGCCCGCGCCGCCCGCGGATGAAGACGCTGGCGGCCATGGAACTATGGGGAGTAGGCGTGCTTTTGCTGGGACACATGCGGGACGCACCAAAGGATCAAGAGAAAAGCGGCTCAAGGCGTTTAGCTTCTAAACCCTTGAGCCGCTTTGGCTTGTTTGGTGGAGATGAGGGGATTTGAACCCCTGACCCCCTGTCTGCCAGACAGGTGCTCTCCCAACTGAGCTACATCCCCAAACTATGGTCGAGGCGC
>JAACEL010000227.1 GCA_011682535.1 Nitrospiraceae bacterium
CTGTCGCAGACGTCAATCCTGAGTGAAAAATTTAAGCGAGAGGTGGTTCGAGATCTCCCATGGGAGCCCTCCTGAGCCTGAGGGGGCAAGGCTGAGCTTGTCGCGCTCGCCAAGGCGGCCTGCGCGCGGTCAAGCACAGTGCGTGAGTCGCGGTGCAAGGCACAGCAACACGAGGGAGATTGCACCTCGGTTCCCCCCCACGCGGTCTCGATAGCGGTCTTCATACGCCCTCATCGGTATACGGCGAACGATCTGCGCCTATGATACTATCTTGATCGGCAATACCGGTGTTCGCACAAACGCGAGGTGCATAGTGACTGAATCGAACCCAGACAACGCCAAGACCGTCGAGAGCGTGTTCGGACGCGCGCGTTTCATACGCGACCTGGGCATCGAACTGGAAGGACTTGGCCCCGGTTGGTGTGAGTCGCGCCTCCAGCTCACCGAGCGCCATCTACAGCAGGATGACTATGTCCACGCGGGGGTGCTTGCGACCATGGCCGACCACACCGCGGGGGCTTCGGGACAGACGATGGCCGCCGCGGACGGGATTGTGCTCACCGTCGAGTTCAAGATCAACTTCCTGCGTCCCGCGACGGGTGAATGGCTCCGATGCCGCGCCGAGGTTCTGAAGGCGGGGCAGAGCCTGATCGTGTCGGAGTCCGAAGTGTACGCGAGTCTGGATGGGGCAGAGAAACTTGTGGCGAAAGCCACGGTCACGTTGGCCGTCGTCGCCGCGCCCTCTTACTAACCCGACCGCAAAATAGTTGGCACCCGGGTCAGATCGCGAAGTCGCCCGCGGTGGGTTGGACGAGGCGCTCGTAGTCTTTGTAGGCCATGCGGATGACTTCGGTGTGACTTCCGGCGTTGAAGGCGATCTCGGAGTCACGCGTCAACTCTTGCTCTTCGAAGACCTCCATGCCGTAGAGGTTTCCGAACGGCGGCATGGCACCCACCTCGCACTCGGGGAACAGGCTCCGAAAGGTGTCTTCGCTGGCGAGTTCGATGGCGTGTGCGCCGGTGGCGGCTTTGAGCTTGCTGAGGCTGACGTGCCGGTCGGCGGGCAACACGACCATGCAGAGGCGTCCATCGGTCTTGACGATGATGGTCTTGGCCATCTCCCGGCCCTTGATGTGCGTTACCTGGGCGGTCTTCTGCGCCGTGAACGTCTGGGGGTGCATGATGCTGGTGTAGCGGACATGGTGGTTATCGAGGAAATCCTTCAACTTGTGCACTGGCATGGCGTGACCCTCCATACTCTCGCGCGACAACCTGAAGAAACCGCTTGGGGCGGCTTGGGGCAGCCCAATAAGGCGATTCGCCGGGAAGACGAACTCTCGCATCAACCGCCGCCGCGGTTGCGCCACCGCGGCTCCCGTGTGCGATTTCCTTGTAGACGGTCCGGAGCGCCGGACTGTCATCAAACGATACAGCCTTCAGATCCATACTAGACCCAAATCCTCCAACCGTCAACACCTATTCGCCGTGTTCTTCCCACCACGAAGTGGACCAAGCCACGGCTTTCTTGATGCCTTCGGCGAGGGGGGTGTGCGGCTCGTAGCCGAGCAGGGCGCGGGCCTTGCCGATGTCGGCCACGTAGTGGGTCACCTCGCCCACGCGCGATGGTTTGATCGTCAGGTCCGGGGCAACGCCCAGTGCTTCGGCGACATGCTCGGCCATGGTGACCAGGCTCGATCCCTGCCCGTAGGCCAGGTTGATGGTCTGGTTACCCCTGTTGCCGGACACCAGCAACTCGATGCCGCGGAAGATACCGTCCACACAGTCGTCCACGTAGGTGAAGTCGAGAACCTTGTTTTCGCCGTACACGGTGATGGGTTCGCCCCGCCCGATGCGCCGGACAAACAACGGAATCACCCGCTCCATGCGCTCGATGTCGTTGTCGTAGCGGCCATAGACGTTGGAGAACCGGAACACGATGTAGGGCAGGCCGTAGCATTGCGCGTAGGAGTAGACCAGCGCTTCCCCGGAGATCTTGCTGGCGGAGTAGGGGCTTTCGGTGAAGGCAAAATTGGCGTGCGATTCCTCGGTGATGTAGCGGTGGATGTCGCCGTAGACCTCGCGCGAACTGCTGAAGATGATGGGAACCCGGTTGACCCGGCAGAATTCGAGCACGTTGAACACCATGGTGATGTTCTCCAACGCTCGGTGCGGGTGCTCGACCAGTTCATGGACTTTTGCGTGCGCGGCCAGATGCACCACGACATCCAGATTGGCAGGGTACTGCGCTTGGCCGATGCCCCCCTCGAAGTCCTGATACGGCATGCTGAGGTCCTGTAACAAGGTCTCGACCTCGTTGGTCCAGGTGTTCGAACGTACATCCACGCCGAACACGAAATGTCCCTCCCGTTGCAGGCGCTGGGCCAGGTTACTGCCGATCTGGCCGCTGGAACCCGTAATGAGGATGCGCATAGGTGTCAACTCCCGTATCACAGTCGGCGCCGGTCGTGCTGTTTCGCGTTTAAGGGTTGCATCATACCGGGCCGGCCTACCGAAGTCACGCCCAAGCAACCGGGTTGCCGTCAACCGGCGATCCCGGATGCGTGGGGTTGCTCCTATGACGAAGGTGCGATAGGATGGACCAACGGCGCGGATGAGGTGAGGAACGCATCATGAAAGCGCAGGAAGCGGAAGCGAAGTTCAAACAGGCCGACGCGTTGTTTCGTCAGACGCGGTACCGCGAGGCGCTGGAGCTGCTGGTCGAACTGGACCGCGCCTTCCCAAACACGCAACGCGTTCTCTATCCCATGGCGTTGAGCCTGTTCCACGTGGACTGCCAAGGCGAGGCGCTTGAGCTATGCGACCGCCTGATCGCCAACTTCGGCTACGCCAAAGCCAGGGATCTCAAAGCGCGCATCGAGTCGGGCGAATTGCCCGGCGCCTACCGGGTGGGCGCCGAAGGCCCGGGCGCGCCTCCCGGCATCCTTGCGCCCCCGGGGCAGAACGCCGACGCTCCTTTGGCCGGGCCTGCGTCTTCCTCGCGTTGGCCGTGGTACGTGTTCATCGGCGTGTGCGTCGCCATCCTGCTGGGCCTACCCCTCGTCGCCGGGATGATGAGGGATATCCCCGAGCCCGCTCCGGTGGGAGAAACGGGCGTGAGTACTTCGGAGACCGCTGCCACGACACCGGAGAGCGGCGCGCTACCGGCCGCGTCGGAGATTGCTCCGGAGCTTCCCTCGGTAAAACGTGCCCTCGGCGTACTGGCCCTTTTCATCGTCCTGGGCTTCGTCCTGAACTGCGGCGTGTTCTACGCCGTGATGGCGATCATGGGCCATCTGCTTCACGAAGACGTGGGCTCGAACATCGTCGACGTGATACTCACGGAACTCATCGTAGGCGCCCTCAGCCTCATTCCCCTCATCGGCTGGATCTTCGGGTTGAAGTACATGGCCAATCACTATGAACTCAGTTGCGGCGAACTCCTCGTCGCCGTGGTGCTGATAGCGCTTTTCGGCATCGGTGTCGGTACCGCTTTCGGCATGCTTTTCGCGGGAAGCCTCGCCGGGCTGGCGGGCGTCGGGGCCATGTAGCCTGCCTGCCCATGGGAATCCTCCTGTCCTTTCCGGTATCCTGGAAACGTTCGACGAGCGAGGGAATCCCGGACACATGCTGGTTGGAATACATCAACTTCACTATCTGCCGTGGCTGCGTTATGCCGAGAAGATCGCACGCAGCGATGTGTTCGTCGTGCTCGACAATGTACAGTTCACGAAGAACGACTGGCAGAACCGCAACAAGCTGAAAACGGCCTCGGGCGCAACGGTGCTGACGGTTCCGGTGTTCGAGCGGTTCGGCCAGACGCTGGACGAAGTGCGCATCAAAGACAGCGTCCCGTGGCGCAAGAAACACTGGCGGACGATCGAGCAGAATTACCGGAAGGCGCCGTTCTTCGACGCGCACCAGGCGTTTCTGGCGGACACCTACGCGAGAGAATGGACACGTCTCAACGCTCTCAACCGCCACATGCTCGACTACTTCGTGCAGGCCCTCGGCATCGACACGCGGGTGGTCTATGCGTCGGACCTGGGCGGGGACGGGGCCGCGAGCGAGCGGCTCGCAGGGTTGGTCCGTGCCGTGGGCGGCGACTGTTATTACAGCGGCGCGTTCGCTATCGAGCAGTACCTCGACCACGCGCTGTTCGAGGCCGCGGGGATAGGATTGAAGGCGCAGGAATGGACCGCACCCAAATATCCTCAACGCCACGGCGCGTTCGTGCCCGACTTGGCGATACTTGACCTGTTACTGAACTGCGGCCCCGAGTCGCTGAGTATCTTGTGTGGAGGCGCGGCATGATACCGCACAGCAAACCGAGTATTGGCCCCGAGGAAACGGCGGCGGCGGAGCGCGTCTTGCGCTCGGGCATGTTGGCGCAGGGTCCGGAAGTGGCCGCCTTCGAACATGAATGCGCCGAGGCCTGCGGCCGCCGCTATGGCGTGGCGGTGAGCAGCGGGACGGCCGCGTTGCATCTGGCGCTTGGGGCGTGCGGTGTGGAGGAAGGCGAGGCGGTGGCCGTGCCGTCGTACGCATGTGCGGCGTTGATCACGGCGGTCCAACTCCAGCGCGCGCGACCGGTGTTGTGCGATGTGGACGACGATTTCAATCTCGATCCCGGTGAAGTGCCCGGGGACTGCCCGGCCGCCATCGTGCCGCACCTGTTCGGCGCCACCGCCCGCATTCCGGCGGCGGACCTTGCGATCGAAGACATTGCCCAGTCGATGGGAGGAAAAACGGGACGCGCCACGCGCGTAGCGATTACGTCGTTCTACGCGACGAAGCTGATGACAACGGGCGAAGGCGGGATGGTGCTGACGGACGACGCGGACGTCGCGGAATACGCCCGCGACCGGCGCGACTACGATAACCGCGATGATTTCAAAGCGCGGCATGCATATAAGATGACCGACTTACAGGCGGCCATCGGGCGCGTGCAGTTGAAACGATTGCCGGAGTTCGTCGAGCGGCGGCGGGCGATTGCGCTACGGTATGACGCCGCGTTCGCGAACGCGCCGTTGCGGCGGCCGCGCACGGACGCCCACGTCTTCTTCCGCTATGTGATCGAGACCGATCGCCGCGGCGAGTTGGAGGCCCACTTACGCGCGGCCGCTGTCGATGCGAAGCGACCGGTGTATCGTCCGGCCCATCACTACTTGGGCGGGCAGTTTCCGCGCTCTCAAGCCGCGCACGACCGATGCCTTTCGCTGCCCATCTTTCCGTCGATGGTCGATGGTGAGGTCGAGCATGTGATAAACTCGGCGCTGGCGTTTTTCTGACAGGAAATAAACGATGCTTTGGCTCCAGAGTTACTGGCCCCGGACGTACCTCACGGTTGGCTTGATGGCATTTGTGCTGTCCGCCATCGGGATGCCGGTTGCGATTGTGGCGTTGCGCAAGCTGGGCGTCGTCGACCACGTGGCCGAGGGAAAGCTGCACCGTAAGCCGGTGCCGCGGGGCGGCGGCATCGTGCTGTTTCTGGCTTTTGCGGTCGCGGTTGTCTATCCCGGTTACCGCAGTACGGCGTTCAACGGGGTCATGGTGGGGGCGTTCATCTGCATGGCGCTCGGCGCGCTGGACGATTTCTTGGGCGGTTCGATCCCGGGAGTGTTCAAGCTCGCCGTGCTTGTCGTGGCGACGCTGGTGCTCGAGCCTTTCGGGGTGCGTCTGAACCTGTTCCAGATCTGGCCGCTGGACACCCTGTTGACCGTCTTGTGGATCGTGGGCGTCACCAGTGCGTTCAACGGCATGGACAACATGGATGGGCTGGCTTCGGGCATTGCGACGATCGTCGCCGCGCTGTATCTGCTCATCGCGATCCAGGTGTGGCTGGTGTCGCGTACGGAAACCAGCCTGTCGTGGTTTGGCATGCTGGCGGCGGGGCTGGTCGGGGCCAATCTCGGTTTCCTCCTCTTCAACTTCAAGCCCGCGCGCATCTTCATGGGCGACTCGGGCAGCTTCTTTGTGGGCTACGTGCTGGCCGCCCTCGGCGTGATGGGTGAATGGACGGAGAGTCCGTATGTCTCTTCGATGATCCCGATCCTACTGCTGGGCGTGCCGTTGTTCGATTTCGCCTATATCATCATCGCGCGTATCCTCACCGGCAAGACGCGGTCGATGACAACGGTCATCAATCATTGTGCGCTCGACCACCTTTCGCACCGGCTCACGTGGATGGGTTTCTCGCAGCGTCAGGCGGTGCTGTTTATCTATCTCGTATGCCTGGCGCTTGGCGCGACGGGGATCCTGGTACGCAACAGTGTGAACTATCTCGACAGCGCCTTGGGCCTGTTGCAGGGCTGTGCCATTGTGGCCGTAGTCGTGGTGCTGATGCGCAGCGCCAACCGGCGCCAACGAAGGTCACAATAGGCTCTTGGCCGGACGGTACCGGCAAGGGGATGAACACGGAACGTAAGAGGGAACAAGTGAATGCGGATGACATGGATGATGTGGGGCGTTGCGGCCGTTTCGTTGACGGCAACCGGCGCGGAGGGCGATCGCATGGTGGCGGAATCCAAATATAGTGTCATGGACTTTGGGGCCGTGGCCGATGGCGAGGCCGACAACACGGCTGCGTTTCAGGCCGCGCTGGACGCGGCAGGCGCCGCGGGAGGCGGTGTGGTCGTCGTGCCGACCGGACGCTACAGCTTCTCCGGTTCGTTGACGTTCCCCAAGGAAGTTACCCTGCGCGGTACGTATGCCTATTCGCCCTCGCATGCCGGTATCCGCGACAACTCTTCCGAGAAGCCCGTATACGGCAGCGTGCTGATGCCGCGCGCCAGCGCGGGGAGCGAGGACGGGCCGCCGTTTATCCTGCTGCAAACCAACACGTCGCTCCAGGGCGTGTGCGTGTACTACCCGGATCAGAACCCCGACGCCGACAGACCGATGGCCTATCCCTACGCGGTGGCGATGCGTGGAAACAACCCGGCCATCATCGACGTCGAGTTGCTCAACCCCTTCAACGGAATCGATGCCAGCCACAACCAGCGTGCCCTGATCCGCAATGTGCATGGACAGCCGCTGCATATCGGCGTGTACGTGGACAGCATCTACGACATCGGCCGCATCGAAAACGTGCATTGGAATCCGTGGTGGTCCATGAAAGAGGGCGTGTTCCAATGGCAGATGGAGAACGGGGTCGGCTTCATCTTTGGCAAGACCGACTGGCACTACGTGATCAACACCTTCTGCTTCGGCTACAACATCGGCTACAAGTTCATCGAGACGGAGCGGGGGGCGACCAACGGGAACTTCCTGGGGATCGGCGCCGATGACTGCCACACGGCGCTCGTCGTCGAGCAGAGCGCGCCGTATGGAATCCTGATTACCAACGGCGAGTTCGTGTCATTCCACGGCCCGGATCCGACGATGATCCGCGTCGAGAAATCGCATTCGGGGACGGTGCGCTTCAACAACTGCGCGTTCTGGGGGCCGTGCAACCGGAATGTGGTGGTGGACGGGACAGGTACGGTCGGCTTCAGCGACTGTACGTTCGTGCAATGGGGCCACCAGCGCAAAGGGAGCCCTTCGATTGACGTGCAGGGCGGGTCGATTCTGGTGCGCGGCTGCGAGTTCAAGGAAGACAAGCTTCAGGTGGTGCTGGGCAAGGGGGTCGAACGGGCCATTATCACCGGCAACCTGATCAAGGGGAAAAAGCGAATCGACAACGACGCGCGCGGCACGGTCGTGATCGCCCACAACGTCGAA
>JAACEL010000026.1 GCA_011682535.1 Nitrospiraceae bacterium
TCGGAACAGACTCATCTCATTACATTCGTCCGCGCGTTTACTGGCGCGGATATCTCACCGGCTTTCTGTTGCGCGTGCAAATCTCACGCCGTCTCAGGCACTTGCCTTCGCCGACCTCGACGTGCCTCGGCCTGGGGTTACTCGGACACACTGAGGGACACCGGGGAGTCGTAGTGGGATGTGGGGGTACGGCTCAGGAGCCGCCGGGACTGTCGGGGGCTTTCTTTGAGACGGGCGGGGAGTAGTGGGTTTCGACTTCACCGGTGGGTGGCGCGGGTTTTTCGTAGGCGTGGGTGATGCGGCGCATGACCCAACTGGGCATGACAGCCTCGCGTTTGCCGAGTTGAACGCCCGCGCACTTGGCGCCACTGATGACGAAGCTCTTGACGGCCAAACCGTATTCGCGCCGCCGGGTGAAGTAGTTCCAGTCGTACTTAACACGATCGAGGCCGTAGCTAAGTTCGCTGCCCAGCGCGGGGTCGTCGAACATGCCCATCCGCTTGAGCGAAATGGCGTTTTCGACCGCGAAACGGAATTCGCCCCACACGGAACGCTCGTGGCAGTGGTATACGGCGGCTTCAGGCTCGTAGATCACCTTCATGCCTTGTTTGAGGATGTTGTAGCAGATCCAATGGTCTTCGGCGACAATGACGTTCTCGTGGAACTTGAATCGTTCCCAGAGGTTGGCGCGGATGGCGCTGTTGGCGTTGGAGAAGCGCACCATGCGCAGGCTCCCGGGCTGGCCGGGGATCATCTGGCGTATTTCGCGCTCGTCGGAGAAGGTGTATTGCATGCCATGCACGCGCAACGGGCCAATACCCTCACGGGCGAGCTGCTTGCCATAGACGCCGCCGACCTTGGAATCTTCGAACGGGGCCACGAGACGGCTCAGCCATTGGTTGTTGGTTGGAATGGCATCGCCGGACAACAACACAAGGATCTCGTTGTCGGCGAGCGAGGCGGCCAGGTTGCGAGTGCGGCCATGATGGAACTCGACGGGCGGGATGATGTGGGGTTCGACGCCCTGCTCACGCATGAATTCCACGGTGCCGTCGGTGGACCCTGAGTCGATGTAGATAATCTGGACCGGGCCCTCGTAGTCCTGGGCACAGATCCGCTCGTAGCCCTCGCGGATGTTGTTCAACTCATTCTTCATCAGCAGGAGGATGGAGACCGAGCAGGGTTTCTTGGGGGCTGGGCTGATGTCCGCGCTGTCCGCTTTATGGTGATCCGTCACTGCACGTCTTCCCGAGGTGTCCGAAGCGCCGACTCCAACTGGACGATTTGTTTGCTGAGCCGTGCGGCGTCCTGCGTCCGCCCGACTTGCTCGTAGGCTTGGCGAAGATGCTCCATCAAGTACAGATCATCTCCATATGTTTCCATGGCCATCTCATACAGGGGGATTGCCTCTTCGAACATGCCCCCGCGGAAACAGGCCTCCGCGGTGCGCCGGTACAAATCCGGATCGATGATACCATCATCGATGCATAGCTTACCAAATTCCAGCGCTTCTGTATACCGTTTCAGTTCGACCATGCTCCACAGCGCGTTCATGCGTACGCCCTGTGCGTCGCTGCCGAGTTCGATGGACGTCTTGTAAGCCTTGAGAGCCTCTTTCCAGTGCTGCAAGTTGTAGTGGATATCGCCCAGCACTTTATACACGAAGGGATCCTCGGGTCCGCGCAGGCGCGCCTGCTCCCAGTGGCGCAGGGCGGCGCCGTAGTCGTGTTCGTTCATGGCCGCTTCGGCTAGGGCGATGTAGGTCTCGGGGCGGCGTTCACGTTCGCGTTCGGCGTAACGCGCCATGGCGATGTTGACGGCCACGGTGAACGCGCCCAGTACTACGAGCATTGCCGCCCACAGCAGCATGATAAGCAACGAGCCTTTGTTGGATGCCGGCGTCATGTCACTGTCCTCCCTTACCGCTGAGGACAATGCGTACAGTGGCGACCAGGATCTTGAGGTCGACCAGGAAGGAGACGCTACTGATGTAGACGAGGTCGTAGCGCAGAAAATCGGCCGGTTTGGAAAACGAGGAGCCAAGCACGTGGGCCAGCCCTGTGCAACCGGGGCGGACGGCCAGGCGCCGTTCCCACATGGGGCATGGCGCGCCGTTCTGCTCGCTGAACCCCTCCCATAACGGACGCGGCCCGATGAGGCTCATGTCGCCCTTGAGCACGTTGACCAGTTGGGGCAGTTCGTCGATCTTGTACTTGCGGATGATGGCGCCGATCGGGGTGACACGCACATCGTTCTTGTCCGAACGCACGTAGTCGGCCCCGGCTGTCTCGACCTCTTCCATGGAGCGGAACTTGATGATGCGGAACGGTCGCCCGTTCTTGCCTTGGCGCTGTTGGAGGTAGAAAATGCGGCCGCCGCAGGTGGCCTTGATGGCAACGGCCGTGGCGATGAAGATGGGCGCTGCCGCGAGCAGTCCAAACGCCGACACGCACACGTCGATGAGACGCTTGAAGTACAGGTACGTCGTGGTGATGCGCCGTCCGCCAACCGGGATCAGGGGGATGCCCGAGATGGCTAAGAGGTTGCTGTGATGAAACATAAGGGTGTCGTGCAGCGTCGGGTACATGTAGATCCGCCGACAGTGTTGCGCGCAATACTCCAGGATTTTGTCGAACTGGGCGCGATCTTGCACGGTGGGCGTGATGATGACGTCTTCGGTGGCGTGGGCGTGCTCACCGCGCAGTTCCCGGTGACGGGCCACGATTTCCTTGAGTTTATCCAGCGAAACGTATTCCGCCTGGGCCGCCAGCCGCCGGTTTTTCGAGATCTCCGTGGCTATCCGGGTGCCCTCAGCCTGGTCGCCAAGCAGGTAGTAGAAGCGGCCCAGCGAACTGAACCGGCCGACTATCCGGGCGGCGCAGTAGTGCCACACCGGAAGCCATATCCCCGCGATTATAACGCCCAGTATCAGTTCGCGCCGCGAAATTTCGCGCATTTCGGCGGGGATCAAGCCCGAGAGGGTAAGCTGCGCCACACCAGCCGCCAGTACAGCGATGAGTGTGTAGTAAATCGAGTCGAAGCGGTCGAATATGGTTGCCGAACGATAGATCCCCGCCATGACGGCCGCGATCAGGAAGATAGCCAGGCACAGGGCGCGGTCGCGCTGCAATAGCGTGAAGTCTATCTGGTACAAAGTGTTGAACCGGGAGAGCGTGGCCGTGGTCATCGCCAGATAGACGATCATCAAGTCGGTCAGCAAGTAGAGAAACAGTACTTCACGCTCTTCATGTATGCGAACCATACGAGTTACTCAGGGCTGGCCGACCAAGCGAAATTGGAATTATTATAATAGTAGCACGGAACGGGCGAAGCAGGCAAGTATTATCTGGCAAACTAGCCCCGTATACCCCGCACGGGCGCCTTGTTCTTGGGGGCAATCCGGCCCCCGTACGAGGCCTTGTGCCCTGCAATGCAGACGGAGCCCCGAACGTTGACCACGCCCACAGGATTCCCGTCACCGCCTTCCCACCACCTCCTCGAAGATGTTTGCCATATCGTCCACCAATCGTGTGAGTGAGAACTGGGCCTGGGCGCGTTCCCGGCCGCGTTGTCCCATGGCGCGGGCTTCTTGTGGGTCGTCGAGCAGACGGCCGATCCGGTCCGCCATAGCGGCGGGATCGTTCGGGGGGGTCAGCCATCCCGTCTGGCCGTCGACCACGATGTCGAGCGGGCCGCCCGCGGCCGTGGCTACGACGGGGCATCCCGCGGCCATGGCTTCCACGACGGTCCGGCCGAAGGGTTCGGGTGTCGCCGAGGGCAATACCAGGACGTCCGAAGCCGCCAGCAGCGCCGGGACGTCTTTGCGCGGACCGGTAAACGTGACGCGTTGGCCGATGCCCAATTCGCGGCACCGTTCGCGCAGGCGGCGTTCGTAGCCGGGTTTCTTGAGGGCGCATGCGCCGACGACGAGGACATGGGCTTCAGGGTGGGCGTCGAGCACGGCGGGGAGCGCCTCGACGAAGACATGCTGGCCCTTCCAAGGCTCCAGGCGTCCGACGGTGGTCACGATGGGGACATCGGGGTCGATCCCCAATTCGGCGCGGACAGTGGCGGGGCCGCGCGGTGTCTCGTAATCGGACAAGTCGATGCCGTTGAGCACCACGCGCAATTGGGCGTTGGTGACGTGCATGGTGCCGGCAACGGCGTTGGAGATGGCGACGGCGCGCGTGGCCAGGAAACGCTGCATGCGGAGCATCAGGCCCACGGCGCGCGACCCGGGCAAGATTTCGCGCACGTGCCATACCAGGGGACACCGGGCGGCTCGCGCGGCCATGGCGCCGACGATGTTGTAGAGCGTGTTGACGTGGACCGCGTCGGCGCGCAGGCGGCGGATCGTGCCTGCGACCTGGAAGACGCTGGGCCAGTACACGACGAGAAAACGGCCTACTGCGCCGCGCGGGGAGCGCAGGGGCAACTCGACCACGTCGACACTGGCGGCTCGATAGGCCTCGGCCAGCGGGTCGCCGGTCTTGAGGATGATGGCCGGCGAGAAACGGTCGCGCGGGAGATGGGTGACGATGTCGAACAGGGAACGGTCGGAGCCGCCGCCGAAATCGGCGGCGTAGTGGCAGAAGACCACGCGGATCGGTGCGTCGGAGGGTGTGGGGCCGTTCATGGGTCAGGCCTCCACGGACACGGATTCATGCGCCGGGGTGTGTCCCCGGTCAATGTGATGGGTATGCCGGATCTGGTAGGCCATGGCCGTACTCAGGCCCAGCAGCAGCCAGAACGACTGCGCCATGACGGGCCATTGAAAGAAGTTCTCCAGGCCAGCGTGGAACAGGTAGCCCAGTAGGCCGCTGGACACTCCGACAAACAGATTGTGGTCGAGCAGATCTTTCCCGTGCTGGGTTCGTTCGTCGAGCACCGCCAGTCCCCACACGATGAGCATCACCAGCAGGCCGCCCAGTCCCAACAGGCCCGTGCGGACGAGCACCTGCAGATAGGCGCTGTGTACGGTTGACTTGTTCCATTGCGTGCGCTGGCGGATACGTCCATACCGTTCGGGGGCCACGTAGCGCTTGTTGATGTTGATCTGACGGACGTTGAACTCGCATCCCCAGCCCAGACCGAGGACGGGGTGCTCGCGAAAGATGTACCACGCGGCCGTGTAGTAGTTGACGCGTTCGAGCAGCGATCGCTCCGTCTTGGAAATCTCGAGTTTGCGCATGCGGTGCATAACGATGGGGCCGAGCGCGGTGGAGAACACGATCGCGCCCAGCACGGTGAAGAGGATCACGGCGCGAGTCTTGTGAATGCTCGTGAAGAGGAAAAGTCCGCCGAACGCGATGGCCATCCAAGACGCGCGCGTGTTGGTAAACACGGCCGCCGTAAGGCACAGGCAGGCGCACACGCCCAGGATCGCTTTGGCAGCGATCGAACGCGTTGAGAGCGCCAGACCCGCGGTGACGCCCAGCGCGAGCACCATCATCCCGCCCAGCGGCGTGGCGCCGTAGAACGAGCCGCTCCGGATCCCCTGGTGGTAGATGGTGTCGCTGATCAACTGCGTGGCCGCGATGCCAATCCCGGTGAATCGCTGCAGGATGGCGTGTACGGCCAGCAGCGTCATCCCCGCCAGGAACGAGAGCAGCACGGCCTTCATCTGGCGCCTTGTGCGCACCCGATGGATCACCAGCAGATAGAGGACGACATACTCGGTGTACTGCCGGCAGTCCTGGAGAACTGCGCTGAACCCATGGCCGCGGAAGAAGCCGGTGGCCAGTCCGATGAGCGACACTGCGATGAACAGCAGAAGACTTCGCTTGGGCAAGCTATCGGCAACCTTCTCTCCGTAGACCACGAAGCGGACGATTTCTTTGGCGAACAGGAGCAGGATGAGGATTTCAGGGAGATTTACGGTAACCGTGGCTACTTCGACCTGGACGATGCCCAGGGGAGCGATGGCGAATGCGGCGAAGCAGAGACCGTACAGCGTATTCCACACGAACACGGCGGCGGCCAGCACGCCGAACGGAATCAGCGCCGCCAACAGGACCGGACGGTCGAGATACGCCAGTACGGGTATGGCGAGCAGCGCGGCGGAGAAGGCCGCCAGCCCGCCACCGGCCGCCAGCACAAACCTCGTGGGCGGCAACGCGGTGGAGCGGGGCTCGTCATGGGTGCCCATGGTTAATTATCGAGCGCGGGCTTAAGCACCATGCGATACGCAATGGAGAGGAAGACCGCGGCGCCGCACGTCATCACCGCGGCAATGACGCCGAAGATGATCGCGCGGCGGAACCGCGGCAGACGCCACTCCGTTCCGTGCGAGATGATCTGGAGCGCGGGGTAGTTGAGCATCTCGGCGACGCGGGCATAGGCGTTCTTGTCGGCCAAGTTGCTATACGCTCCCTCGACGCGCTCCAACTTGCGGCCGACTCGGTTCTTCTCGGTGTTCTTCTTGGCCAACTCAGCCTGCACTTCAAGCCTTTCAGCCTCTAATTTGCCCACCCGCGGATCCAGTTCACGCAGTTGCGATTCAAGGGACGCGACCGTGGCGTGGGTGGCGGCCGCCCTGCCGCGCAGTTCCCAATGCACCGTGTTGAGGTGCTCTATTTCGATGAGGCTCTGTGTCTTGCCCGCGTCTTCGGAGCGATTCTCCGCGCTCACACCCGCCACGTTGGACAAAGCTGCCGCCAAGCCCGCGGACGGAATCCATCGCAGCGAGAGTTTTTCCGTCTCCGCCGCCAACTCCTCGTTGATCACCTCCAACGAAGCGCGCTCGGCGATCAACTGCGTTCCCAGCACGGTCTCACTGTGCTTCAGGCTGTTGATGCGGGCGATGATGTCGGTGAGGCGTTCCTCAAGATAGAGTACGTTGCTCTTCGTCCAGAACATCTCGCTTTCCATCTCCGCCTTGACCAGGTCTTTCTTCAGTTCTTCGGTGCGCGCTCTGAGCGCCTTCGCGGCCGGTTTCTGCACGGCATCCTGGAATTCCTTGGCCGCCGCCACCACGATCTCCGCCCACGTGTTAACCATCAGGCGGGCGTCCGCCGGCTTCTTCGCGTACGCCGTCAACTCGACGATGGGGCTGTAGACCAAATCGTAGGGGGTTTCTTTCGATACGGTTACCCGGTGGTCCAGCGCGTTCTGGAGCTGGTTGACGTATTCGATAGGCTCCCCGAGTTCGCCGGAGGCATTGAGCTTCTCCATTGTCTTCCGCAACACCGTGTCGCTCTTGCAGAGCAAGGAAACCGTCGTCACGTCCAGTTCCGAGGCCAGCATGACGGCCAGGGCGTCGTCGGCTTTGCGCTCTTGCAATGGGATGGGTGTGAGCACCAGTTGGGCGGTCGACGTGGCCGTGTTGGTCAACTTGCCCACGGCCGCCGCCGCCGCGACGGCGAGGATGGTCACCGCGATGATCTTCGTGAGGTCCTTGCGTAGACATTCCAGCACATCACGCAGATAGGCGGCGTAGGGCGGCGAAGAGGGGGCGGTATTCGGCATGGATCTCCTCCCGTTTCGGCACAGAGAGCCTGCGCCTTCATGCGTGGGCGAGTCTAACACAGGCCCCGGTATGCCCGCAATCGAGGAAACATCGAGGAAACGGCGCCGCGCACGCTTGACGGGCAGGTTCGACAAGCCTAGAATCGAGGCAGGCGCCGGGCCTGATGCCGGGGCGTCGGGATGAGTCCAAGGAAGGAGCTGGGGATGTCGGACATTGCTCGTTTGAGTTTCTCGATCGAGAAACCGTTGCTCGAACGGCTCGAACAACTCATTGAGGAAGAACACTACGGCAATCGTTCGGAGTATATTCGCGACATGATTCGCGACCGGCTGGTGGCGCGCGAGTGGGAACTGAACGAGGAGGCCGTGGGGACGATCACACTGGTGTTCAACCATCATTCGCGCGGGTTGACTGACCGGCTGACGCATGTGCAGCACCATTATCACGACGTGATTCTGGCCTCGACGCACATCCACCTGGACAAGGACTTGTGTGCGGAGATCGTGGTCGTAAGGGGGCTGGCCGATCGGATTCGTTCACTGGCGAGCGAGTTGCGTAGGGAGAAGGGCGTGTTGCACGCGACCCTGAGCGTCAGTTCGACGGGGAAGAATCTATCGTAGCGTAAAGAAATCGCTCGAAACGGGCTACAACAATGTGGTTTGGCCGCCGGGCGGGACCTCGAAGCCGAAGTGCTTGTAGGCGAGCGGCGTGGCCACACGTCCTTGGTGCGTGCGTTTCATAAACCCGATCTGGATGAGGTAGGGCTCGTGGACTTCTTCGAGCGTCTGGGGTTCCTCACCCACGGCGACCGCCATCGACGACAGCCCGACGGGGCCGCCGCCGAACTTTTGGATCACCGTTTGGATGATCTGGCGGTCCATGTCGTCAAGGCCGAGTTCGTCGATGCGCAGCATCTCGAGCGCGGCCCGGGCCATGTCGCGCGTGACGGTGCCCGTGCCTTTGACCTGGGCGTAGTCGCGCGTGCGGCGGAACAGGCGGTTGGCGATTCGGGCCGTGCCGCGTGCGCGGGCGGCGATTTCCAGGGCGCCGTCAGGCTCGATGGGCACGTCGAAGATGCGGGCCGACCGCACCACGATCGCTTCGAGTTCTTCGGGCGAGTAGAAGTCCATCCGGCACGTATCGCCGAAGCGTGCGCGCAGCGGCGGCGTGAGCAGTCCCGCCCGGGTGGTCGCGCCGATGAGAGTAAACGGTTTGAGGCCGATCTTGAGCGACCGCGCCGTCGGACCTTTACCGAGCATGATGTCGACGTCGAAGTCCTCCATGGCGGAATACAGCGTTTCTTCGACGGCGTGATTGAGCCGATGGATTTCGTCGACGAAAAAAACGTCGAAATCTTCGAGACTGGTCAGGATCGCGGACAGGTCGGCCTGGCGTTCTATGACGGGACCAGACGTTGCTTTGACGTCGACGCCCATTTCATTGGCCACGATACGAGCGAGGGTAGTCTTGCCCAGCCCCGGGGGGCCGCAGAAGAGTAGGTGATCGAGGGCTTCGCCGCGCTGTTTGGCCGCCTGGATGGCAATGCGCAATTTGGCCTTGATGGCCTCCTGGCCGGGGAACTCGTCAAACTGCTGCGGGCGAATCTGCTCGTCGAATATCGTGTCTTCGCTAGCGGGATTCGGATCTACGACTTCGTCAGTGGGCATCGTTTAAACCTTGGCCATGGACCGGAGTGCGGCACGAACCAATTCCTCGACGGGCGCGTCGCCGCCGAGGTCTTTACGCGCCCCCGCCGCCGCCTTGCGGGCTTCGGCCAGTGTGCAGCCCAGCGAACACAGGGCTGCCATCACGTCGTCGCTCTCGGGGGTGGCCGTTTCTTCCGGTTGACCGAGTATGGCCCCGAGTTCCGCGTCCTGGCCAAGCTTGGCTTTCATTTCCAACACCACGCGCTGGGCGGTTTTCTTGCCGACGCCGCTGACTTTGGTGAAGGCCGTCACGTCATGATCCGTCACCGCGCGTCCGAACTCCGACACGCTCAGGGCCGATAGGAACGCCAGCGCCACTTTGGGCCCGACGCCCGTGATCCCCAGCAGCATCTTGAACAGCGCCTTCTCTTCCTCGCGCAGGAAACCGAAGATCTGAAACGAATCTTCGCGGATGTGACAGTAGGTGAGCAGCATTGCTTCCTGGTTCACACCGAGTTTCCGGTACACCGATTCGGGCACCGAGACCTCATAGCCCACGCCGTTCACGTCCAGTTCGACGTGATCCAGGGCTTTCCTTGCCACGGCGCCTCGGAGAAATGCGTACATCGGGACTCCCTGCGTTGCGTTCGCCAGAAGGATACCTGTTGTGCCCGCCCGAGACAAACTTCGTTCACCAGAAGTGGAATGCCAACCCGCCGGACGTTGACCGTAGGCACCAGTTCGCCCATAATCGCTTGTACAGGGCATCACGCTACGCTCCCGCCCGCAAACGGAGGACACGCTTCATGGACTTGGCCCAAAGAGACGCTTTCACGAAACGCTGGGGCGACTATGTCCCAGGCGCCGACCTGCCCATCGCCTTCTACTACACCGACGACCCCGCCGGGGTAGACGTCATGAAAGCGGGCGACAAGCATCGCTGTTTCCTGGCACAACTCTCGGCGGTCCGGCGCGGCCGTGCCTTGTGCTTCGAGGAATCCTCGCTAACCTGCTCTGGAGCGAAACGTTACCTGGGGTTTTCGCAGAAGTCGATGCCCAACTTCGACCATTTCCTGTCGTGCGGAATACCGGGTCGGCTCGAAGGGGAACGCTATAAGAAGAGCCCCGAACTGGTGCGCGAGATCATGGCCAACGCCCCGCTCTTCGTTGCCCCGGCACGCTACATCGTGTTCAAGCGCTGGGATGCCATCGAGGCGGGGGACGAGCCCGAGGCCGTGTTCTTCGAAGCCAAGCCCGACGTGCTCTCGGCGCTCTTCACGCTGGCCGGGTACGACGAGGCCGCCTCCGACGCCGTCATCGCCCCGTTTGGCGCCGGGTGCAGTTCCATCGTGCTCCACCCGTACCTAGAGCAGGGGAACCGGCGGCCGCGCGCCGTGCTGGGCATGTTCGACGTGTCGGCCCGGCCGTGGGTAAACCGCGAGACGTTGTCGTTCGCCGTGCCCATTAGCAAGTTCGCGCGGATGATCGACAACATGGATGAGAGCTTCCTCATCACCCCTTCCTGGGAACGCGTGCGCAACCGGCTCTGATACGCGGCGGGGCGGTCGAATCGCGCACCACCAACTCCGCGCCGAACTCCGCGGGCGGCAGTTCGCAGTCGACGCCATCGGCCGTGGCGTGTACGAGCTTCGTCAGCGCTTCCCCCGCGTGCCGTCCGATGCCCGTCACCGGCATCCGTAGCGTCGTCAACGAAGGACGAACATGAAGGCCCAGTCGATTCTCAGGCTTGCTCGCATTGCCCAGAAACAAGTCGTCGAATCCGCTCACGGACATGTCGCGCGGGACGGAGTAACCCATTTCGTGCAGCCGCGTCATCGCGCCGATGGCGGTCGCGTCGTTCACGCACACCACCGCGGTTACCCCGGGCGCACGTTCCAGCAGCAGTTCGACATCCTGGTATCCGGCGGCCAGCTCATAGTTGCGCTCGCGGTGCAACACCACGCAGGAGTCCGGAATCGGCGTCCCCAACTCTTGAAAAACCGAACGCAGTCCTTCGATGCGTTCCATGGAATGCGCGTTGCTCTCGTAGCCGCCCAGGATACCCACGCGCTGATGCCCCAAGTCCGCCAAGTGCCGCCCGATCTGCCGCGCAGCGCCGGTGTTGTCGAGATACAGGCACGGGAACGGATCCTCGGGCCGATGCGCCCCGACCAGCACGACGGGCGTGCGGGCATCCCACACCTGCGTCAACGGCGCACGATCGACGTTGTGACCACCCAGCACCGCCAGGATCCCCTCCACCCGCCACGCCGTCAACAGGTTCAAGCACTGCGGCAACCGCTCGGCATCCTCGCTCATGTCGGCCAACACGAATTCATACCCAGCGTCCAGCACCACTTCCTCGGCGGCTTGGAGAACCGAGGCGTAGTAGCTGTCCTGCTGCGAAATCACGACCACGCCCAGCAACCGCGTGCGGCTGCGCTTGAGCGTCCGCGCCAATGGATTGGGCATGTAGCCCAACTCACAGGCCGCCAGCCGCACGCGCTCGCATGTAGACTCGGAGTAGCGGTCGGCCTTGGCCCCGCCATTGAGGATCGCGCTCACCGTATTGACCGACACACCCACCACGCGGGCCACGTCCTTGAGCGTCGGCTTCTTGGCGAACCCCGGATCCGTCATACGGCGTGTCCCCGGAAACAAGGCATTATGAACGTTAACATGACCTCATTGTAAGTCCAAAGACCCGGCATATCAACTCAAAGTCCCCGTAGCGCGTGCCCCATGCGAGTTTTCTAGCGCGTGGGCGGCAAACCTTCGGTCGCAATCTTGAACACGACGGCCATGTCGTTAACCTTCGTCTTGGGGCATCTCACGTTGAGGCCCTTCTTGGAAAGTTTCCACTTGATACGCGCGCCGACGCCCAACATGGAGACGCCGGTAACTTTAACGTCCTTGGCCGCGCCATCGGCGCCGAAGGCCTCGATGCAGAGCTTCGCGCCGTCACCCGGCCAACCGAGAGCGAGGGCGTAGACGGTGCCGCCCTTTCGAGTGAACCGAATGTCCTCGGGCTTGTAGCCGCCCCTGACCTTGACGAAGTGGCCACCCTTCCTGAGCCGCGTGGGGCCTTCGCCAAACACGAGGAACGGACGGGTGCCATAGATGGCCTCGCCATACTGCTCGAGCCATTTCCCGATGCCCAGCAGCACTTCTTGCTGGTTTTCCGGAATCGTGCCGTCGGCCTTGGGGGAGATATTGAGCAGAAGTTGCCCGTTCTTACTGACAATATCGATTAGCACGTGCAGCACTTGGCGTGCGGGTTTGATGTGAAAAAACTTCTCGGTGTAACTCCAACTCCCTTTGCTCAGGGTGTCGTCCGTCAGCCAAGTATATTCCGTCAGGTGGTCGGTGCGCCCTTTCTCGAAGTCTTCGACTCCGATCTCCCGCGGCAGATCCTGCTGCTTGAAAGTTACGACGACTTCCTGGCCCGTTTCGGCGGCCCGGTTGAAGTAATGGGCCAGGAACGCACACTGGTTCTCGGCAGGGATCTCATTCAACCACGAGTCGAACCAGATAAGGTCGGGATGGTAGTTGTCGATTACCTCGAAGAGCTTGCCCTGCCACATTTCGAGGAAATCGGCACGCGGCAGGTTACCGTACAACATGCGCAGCTCGGGGTCTTCCGATACCGTCGGCCAGCCCTCCACCCGCGGATAATGGCCCGTCCACTCGAGCTTGCCGTCCACTTCGATCTGGTGCTGGCTGTTGCGCGCATGATGGAAGGAGGTGACTAACCTCATCCCGCGGGCACGGATGGCTTCGGCCAATTCGCCGGTGATGTCGCGCTTGGGGCCCTTGTCTTTTGCGTTCCAGGGTGTCAGTTCGCTTGCCCACATGGCGAACCCGTCGTGGTGTTCGGCCACCGGCCCAGCAAATCGCGCCCCGGCCTTTACGAACAGATCGGCCCAGGCTTCCGGATCGAAGCGCTCGGCTTTGAAACGCGGCACGAAATCGTGATAGCCAAACTCGGACGGATCGCCGTAGGTGGCCACGTGATGACGGTAGTCCGGGTGGCCTTTGATGTGCATGTTGCGCGGATACCATTCGCTGCCGAACGCAGGCACGCAATACACGCCCCAGTGGAAGTAAATGCCGAACTTGGCGTCCCGGAACCAGTCTGGCGCGGCGTTGTGTGCCTTCAGCGACTCCCATTCGGGCTCGAAGGGCCCGCTCGCGATACCGCCCTCCTCCGCGAACACGGTGAGCGGACTCAGCGCCATGGCACACCCCAGAACCAACCGCATCGCCGCAAGCTTCATCGTGCGTTCCCTCCCATGCTCCACGAGATCGATTATGCGGGGCTCTTCCCGGAACTGCAAATCACAGGCCGCACCTCCTGTTGACGCCGCCTCTGGGCACGGCTATCATCAGCTCAGGGCCATCCGCGGCGGGTAGACCGTGGGCCCGCTGGCGCAACGCTGAAGGAAAACGCTCATGATCGCAGGATTGGTATTGACCGCATGTCTGCTTGCTGCCGATAACGCAGGCAGTCCTCCCCCGGACACGATTCACCTGTTCAATGGTGAGAATCTTGACGGCTGGTACACGTTCATCAAGGAGCGCGGCCGCGACACGGACCCCAAGGGCGTGTTCACTGTCCAGGACGGCATTCTTCGCATCTCAGGCGAGGAGTGGGGTTGCATCACGACGACGGCCGAATACGACAACTACCACCTCATCGCCGAGTTCAAGTGGGGCGACGAAACCTTCGCCCCACGCGAGGATCGAGCGCGCGATTGCGGTATCCTGCTGCATTCCATCGGCGAGGACGGCGCCTATGGCGGCATCTGGATGAATTCGATCGAGTGCCAGATGATCGAAGGCGGCACCGGAGACTTCATCGTCGTCGGCGACGGCAGCGAACGCTTCGCGCTAACGTGTCCGGTGGCCAAGGAACTCCAGGGCAGTTCGCACGTCTATGAGCCGGACGGCGAACCCGTCACCATCAACGGCGGCCGCATCAACTGGTTCGGGCGCGACCCGCGGTGGGAGGATCGCAAGGACTTCCGCGGCGCGCGCGACGTCGAGAACCCGGTCGGCGAATGGAACCGGCTCGAGTGCATCGTCAAGGGCTCGAAGATCACCGTCGTACTCAACGGCACCGTCGTCAACCAGGCCATCGAAGCCCGCCCCAGCCGCGGCCGCATCCAGATCCAGTCCGAGGCCGCCGAAGTCTTCTTCCGGCGCGTCGACCTGGTCCCGCTCGAAAAAGCCAAGCCCCCCTATCGCTTGATCTACAACTGCGACGGCAACAACATGTTCATCTACGACGACCCGCCGATGACACCGGCCGATGTCCACAAATACATCGACCAGGTGGCCGAGTCCGGCGTCACCTCGTTCTTCATGAGCCCCAACATCGGGATGACGATGAACTTCCCGAGCGAAGCCGGCGAGATGATCGGCGCGAAGGCCAGCGCGGAGCTGGCGGCGCGCATCACGCCTGACGCCGCCCCCAAAACCACGGAACGCGGCATTCTCAATCTGCGCGGTCTGCTCGAAGCCGGACACGACCCCTTGGGCGTAGTCGTCGATCGCGCACGCGAAAAGGGCATGGAGACATTCCTTAGCTTCCGTCTGAACGAGGTCCACGCGGTCGAACAGAAAGATCATCTCATCCTCTCGCGCTTCTGGAAAGATCACCCGGAGTGGCACATCGGTCAGCCCGGCGACCCGTTGCCCCAGGTCTACACCGACATCCTCGGTCCCGACACGCACCCCATCGTGGCGAGTTGGCTGCCGGGCGGGTTCGACTTCTCCGTTCCCGAAGTGCGCGCCCACCGGCTGGCCCAACTGCGCGAGTGTTGCGAGCGCTACGACATCGACGGTCTCGACCTCGACTTCCAGCGCTTCCCGATGTACTTCAAGCCGGGCGAGGAAGCGCAGCACATCGAAACGATGACGGCCTGGATACGCGAAGTGCGCGCGATGACGCGCGAGGCCGGCCGGAAACGCGGGCGTCCGCTGCAACTGTGTGCGCGCATCATGGCGCGCCCGGAACAGAACCGCGCCATCGGCCTCGACCCGATCGCCTGGATCGATGAAGGCCTGCTCGACTTCGTAGTCATCTCGCACTATCTGCGCAACGACTTCCCGCTGCCGGTGCGAGAATACCGCGCGCTGCTCCCCGAGGGATTCCCGCTCTACGCCTCCATCGAGGTCGCGCCGGACGCCGACACCTACCGCAGCATCGCCAAGCATCTCTGGCAGGAAGAAGTCGACGGCATTCTCCTGTTCAACTTCTTCACCAAACGCGAGGCCGGCAAGGAACCGCCATTCCACATCATCCGCGAGATAGGGAGCCCGACGTCCATGCAATCCGACGCCCAGTACGACCAGCCGCTACTCACCGTCGCCAACAAACACGACGACACGCTCTGCTTCGTCGATCCGAACACGCTCGAAATTCTGGACACCATCTCCACAGGCCCCAACCCCCACGAGATGGTGATCACGCCCGACCAACGCTTCATGTATCTGTCCAACTACGCCGCGCCCGGCAACACCATTTCGGTGATCGA
Source organism: Nitrospiraceae bacterium (assembly GCA_011682535.1). Lineage (GTDB taxonomy): Bacteria > Hydrogenedentota > Hydrogenedentia > Hydrogenedentales > SLHB01 > JAACEL01. The sequence continues at coordinate 15,654 of JAACEL010000026.1, forward strand.
CCTCGCCGCACGCAAACACATCAAGCAAATTCCGACGGGCGAATATACGCGCGTCCACGGCGCGGCCATGGCCCCCGACGGACGCCACGCCTATTTCACGGCCGGTCAGACGGGCTTCGTCATCGAGGTGGACACGCAGACCCACGAAGTCACGCGCGGCATACCCACGCATGGCAAGATCTCCCACATGGTGCTCGTGTCGCCCGACAACAAACGCCTCTACACCGCCAACATCGAAAGCCAGAACGTGTCCGTCATCGACCGCGCCTCGGGCAGCCTGATCACGCAGATCCCCTGCGGCGAAGGCGTCGAAGGCATGGCATTCACCCCCGACGGCAAATACCTGTGGGCGGCCAACCAATCGGGCGGCACCATCACCATTATCGACCTGGCCACGCACGAACCCATCGAGACCTTCGACTGCCCCGGCATGCCCGTCCGCATTCGCTTCACCGCCGATGGTCAGCGGGCACTGGTGCCAAGCTGGACGGAAGAGGGCCAACTCATCGTCATCGACGTAGCCACGCGCAAGGAAATCAAACGGGTGAAGGTCGGCGGCTACGCCATCGGCGTCGAGATTTCCCCCAACGGCAAACGTGCGTTCGTGGGCTGCGAGCATCTCGACGGTCTGCACGTCGTCAATCTCGAGACCTTGGAAGTCGAAGGCACAATACCCACCGGCAACGGACCAGACCCCATCTCGATGTGGTTTCCGCCGGAGCAATAGACACCGGGACGGGCTTGTCGATGATCTCGAGAGAACGGCATGACCATGAAGCATCAGATTAGTCGCCGAACGTTCCTGCACAGGACAACGGGCGCGCTGGCGGGGTGCGCCGCATCGAGCGTTCTCCACGGCGCCGCCGACGTCGCGGATCGCCCGCCGAACGTCGTCTACATCGTCTGCGACCAAATGCGCGGCGACGCACTAGGCTGCCTGGGCAGTCCCAACGCGCGCACGCCCAACCTCGACCGCATGGCGGACGGTGGCACGTTGTTCGAACGGTGTTTCAGCAACAATCCCGTCATTTTCGCGGCCGTGGATACCGGCTCGGTTGGGTGGGTAAGAACCATACCTTTGCCAAGAAGGTCTTGCCCAGCCTTGACTACTCGCAAGTGCGGGCGCGGGAGCCGTTCCGCAAGTACAACGCCAAGTCCTCGCCCTGGTGGCATGACGACATGGAATGGCCCGCCAAGCGCTGCTTCGCCTCGAAGAACACTAAAGACAGCGTCCGATTCATCCGCAACGCCAAGCCGGATGAACCCTACTTCCTGCACATCAGCTACTTCGATCCACACCCGCCCTACTTCGCCCCGGCCGACGTCGTCAAGCGCTATGGCGTCGCAGAAATGAAGGTGCCCGACTACATCCCCGCGAAACGACTAGGCGCACGCCTGGACGAGCACAGCCGCGCCATGCGCTTCGCCGACATGACGCCCCAGACGCTCAAAAACACGATGCGCTACTACTATGCAGGTATCGAGTGGGGCGTCGACCAGCAGGTCGGGCTCGTCCTCGACGCCCTGAAAGAAACGGGGCAGATGGCCAACACTATCGTCGTGTTCACCTCCGACCACGGCGACTTCATGGGCCACCACGGCATGGTGCGCAAGGGCATGTTCCTCTACGACGATCTGCTCCACGTGCCGCTCATCTACTACGCCCCGGGCCGCATTCCGCCTGGACGGCGTCTCGGGGGGCTGGCCCAGGGCGTCGATCTGTTTTCTACCCTCACCGACCTGACGGGGGGCGAGATCTCGCAGGGACTGCCGGGTATGTCGACTGCTGGCTCAACTACGCGCGGACTAAACTTGCCGCACTTTGTGCTACCATGAGGCCCGACTGCGAAGATTTCGCTTCATCGTTGGAGGGAGACGGAACATGGCACCAAAAAGGCTGGTTGGTTGTAGCGCGTTGCTTGTCGCGGCGGTGGTCTACGCAGCCGTCTGTGGCGGCTGTGCGCCGAAGGAACCCGAGAGCACGCCCGAGGAGGCCCTGCAACCCGCGCCTGCCGTGGAAGAACCCGCCGGAACGCCGCCGGCTCCGGAACCCTCCGAGGAACGGCCGGGTGTGGACGGCGACTGGCTCGTCGCGCGGCTGTCGGCCGAGATGTCGCACCTCAATCCCCTCACCTCGACGGACTACTACGCCCGACAAGTCATCGGCTGGGTGTTTGAGCCGCTGATCAAGTACGACAACGAGACCTTGGAACCAATCCCCCACATTGCGGAGTCGTGGGAAATCTCGGACGACCACCTCGTCTACACCTTCCACCTGCGCAAGGACGTGCGCTTCTCGGACGGTACCCCCCTCACCGCCCGCGACGTCAAATTCACCTACGACAAGACGATGGATCCCGCCACCGACTGCGCCCACCTGCGTCACATGTATCAGGACGTCGAGCGGCTTGAAATCCCCGACGACTACACGGTTCGCTACGTGTGCAAGCAGCCCTACTTCCGCCATCTGATCGTGCTGGGACTCATCCGCATCATCCCGGCCCACATCTACGGCCAAGGAGACTTCAACGATCATCCCAACAACCGCCACCCGATCGGCTCGGGTCCGTACGTGTTCCAGTCGTGGGAAACGAACCAGGAAGTCGTGCTCACGCGCAACGAAAACTACTGGAACGTGAAACCCCACATCCTCAAGCGCGTTTACAAGATCGTCAGCGACGACAACGCCGCCTTCCAGATGCTGGAAGCGGGCGACATCGACTCGATGGAAGACGTACCGCGCGAGGCGTGGGTGACGCGCATGGCGAAGCCGTCGTTCGAGAAACGCTTCAACAAGTTCATGTTCTACAGCCCGCGCTACACCTACCTCGCCTGGAACAAGAAGAGCGCATGGTTCGGCGATAAACGCGTGCGCCAAGCCATGACGATGCTGCTCGACCGCGAACTCATCCACGAGACCATCTACCACAATACCGTCAAGACGATCACCGGCCCGCAGTTTATCGAGAGTCCTGAATACGCCAGCTACGTCGAGCCGTGGCCGTTCGATCCGGGCGCCGCCAAAAACCTGCTCGAAGCGGCCGGCTGGACGGATTCCGACGGCGACGGCGTGCGCGACAAAGACGGCACGCCCTTCCAGTTCGAGATGATGTACGGCACCGGACGGCCCGCCACGGAACAATTGATGACGGTGTACCAGGAGGAGCTAGACCATGCCGGCATCAAGATGATCCTCAAGCCCCTCGAATTCGCCACGCTCCTCGAGAGCACCAGCAAGGGCAACTTCGACGCCTTCAGCATGGGCTGGGTGCTGCCCCTCTACCCGGATCCCTACTCGACCTGGCACTCGTCTCAGACGAAGGAAGGCGGCTACAACCGCGTCTGGTTCGAGAACGCCGAAGCCGACAAGCTCATCGAAGACGCGCGCGTCGAGTTCGACCGCCAGAAACGCATCAAACTCTATCATCGACTGCACGAGATTCTGCACGACGAGCAACCCTACACCTTCCTGAACTGCCCGGCGGAGCTGGTCGCCGTGGACAAACGATTCCACGGCATCAAGTTGTATCCCTACGGCCTCGATTCGGAGGAATGGTGGGTGCCCAAGGACCAGCAGAAGTACAAGTAAGACGCCACCGACAAAAGTTGGGTGGCTTGCTAAGTGTGGAATGCGGTAGCTTGCTGCCACTTTTTCCGAGGGGAGCTTGCTCCCCGGCACAAACGCATGCAACGTTGCGTTACGAAAGATCTTGGAAAGTCGGAAGCGAGCTTCCTCATAAAAAGCGCAAGCAAGCTTGCGCACTCCAAAGAGCCCTTCGGGCTCAGTAACGCCGACTCTTGCCGGTGGCGTCAAGTAAGGTTCTCGATACAACGTGAAAGCGTACCTCATACGAAGGCTGTTCCTCGTGGTGCCGACCCTCATCGGCATCAGCATCATCACGTTTGCCGTCGTCCAACTGGCCCCCGGCAGCCCCGTCTACCTCAAGCTGCTCCAGCAGCAGGGCCAGATGGGCGCCGACAGCAACACCCAGAAGATCATCGAAGACACCACCCGCCTCTACGGCCTAGACAAACCCCTCTGGCAACGCTACGTCATCTGGTTGGGGCGCCTCGTCCGGCTCGATTTCGGCAAGTCTTACAAAGACGGGCGGCCGGTTATGGACAAGATCATCGAGGCCCTGCCCGTCACGCTCCAACTCAATATTCTATCGATCCTCCTCGTCTACCTAATCTCCGTGCCCATCGGCGTCTACTCCGCCACGCACCAGCACACCCTCTCCGACCACGCCATCACCGTGGGCCTGTTCCTGCTCTACAGTCTGCCCAGCTTCTGGGTGGCCATGCTGCTGATGTACTTCTTCGGCGGCGGCCAATACCTCGACTGGTTCCCGATCGCCGGCCTCAGTTCACGCGGCGCGGCGGATTGGATCTGGTGGCGCTGGCTGGGCGACCGCCTGTGGCACCTCGTGCTCCCCGTCACCTGCCTCACCTACGGCGGACTCGCCGGCCTGTCGCGCTACGCCCGCTCCGGCATGATCGAAGTCGTCCGCCAAGACTACATCCGCATGGCGCGCGCCTACGGGTTCTCCGAGAAAACCGTCATCTTCAAATACGCGCTCCGCAACTCGCTCATCCCCATCATCACCCTCCTCGGTACCCTCCTGCCCGCCCTCATCGGCGGCAGCGTCATCATCGAAAGCATCTTCACCATCCCCGGCATGGGTAAGCTCGGGTTCGAAGCCATCGTGTCGCGCGACTACCCGCTCATCATGGGGGTTCTATCCATTTCGGCGCTCCTCACCCTGATCGGACTGATCATCTCCGACACCATGTACGCGCTGGTCGATCCGCGCATCAAGGTCGACGCTTGATATGAGCACACTGCCCAAACAGAGCTACTGGCGCATCATCGGACGGCAGTTCCGGCGCAACCGCCTCGCCCAACTCGGCCTGTCCATCGTCGCCCTGCTGTTCCTCATCGCCCTGGCCGCCCCCATGCTCGCCAGCGACAAACCTCTCTACATGGTGCACGAGGGCAAAGCCTACTGGCTGCCCAACCTGTTCGATTACAAAGCGCTACGCTCCGTCGATTTCCGCCGATGGGAACCCGCCGAAGGCGAACCCGCCGTCCGGACCCCCGTCCCCTACTCGCCCACCCAGTCCAACCTGCGCAAACGCCTCAAACCACCCACACGCGACAACCTGCTCGGTACCGACGACCGCGGCCGCGACGTACTCAGCCGCCTCATCTGGGGCACCCGCATCGCCATGTCCATCGGCTTCGTATCCGTCGGCATCTCCGTGACCATCGGCATGTTGATCGGCGCGACCGCCGGCTACTTCGGCGGCAAGGTCGACCTGTTCGTCCTGCGCTGCATCGAAGTCATGATGTGCTTCCCCACCTTCATCCTGATCCTGTCCCTGCGCGCCTTCCTGCCGCCCAACATCTACACCATCATGATCGTCATCGGCATCACCGGCTGGACCGGCGTCGCCCGTCTCGTACGCGGCGAATTCCTGCGCCTGCGCGAGACCGACTTCGCCACCGCCGCACGCGCCACCGGACTCAGCCACGCCCGCGTCATGTTCCGCCACCTCCTGCCCAACGCCCTCGCCCCCGTCTGGGTCAGCGCCACCTTCGGCATCGCCGGCGCCATCCTCATCGAATCCGCCCTCAGCTTCCTCGGTTTCGGCGTCCCCCCGCCCACCGCCAGTTGGGGCGAAGTCCTCCAACAATCCAAGCAATACCTCATCCGCGACGACAGCGCCTGGTGGCTGGTCACCTTCCCCGGCCTCGCCATCTTCCTCACCGTCACCGCCTTCAACCTAGTCGGCGAAGGCCTACGCGACGCCATGGACCCCAGGCTGCGGCAGTAGACGGGCCATCCAATCGCGGCGCTTCGCCCATGGGAGGTGGGGCGTCTCGCCCCACACGTTTGGTACGGGACTTCG
>JAACEL010000228.1 GCA_011682535.1 Nitrospiraceae bacterium
CAACGCCGTCGCCCATGCCAAACACTACCTCACCAAAGCCATCCAACACAGCTTCCCCCTCGGCCACGGCCACGGCCCCGTCAACCACTTCTGGCCCCTCGACGAAATGCAGCCGCCGCACACACCCCCCACGTGAAAAGCCCACCACCTGTCTTCTTTCTTTTCACGAGAAAAGAAAGAAGCAAAGAAAAGCGCGGAGGCGCTTCGCGCCCGTAATGGACGTCCGCTGTTACAGGAACCATGGAGAATCCGCCCTTGGCAGGTTACGCCTCAACCGACGCCGTCCAGATTCCGCCGAAGGCAAATGTGCTAGAATACTCCACGTCATCCGCGCGGAGGGTTAGGATAATTGGTAATCCACCGGTCTTGAAAACCGGCGCCTTCGGGCTTGCGGGTTCGAGTCCCGCACCCTCCGCCACGTTGCTATACAAGGACTTACGGCTAGTTCCCGTAAGTCCTTTTTTTGTGCTATATGTCCGTGATCATTCCTGGATCTCTTTGGACCACGGAGGCGAGCACATGGGAAGCATCCAGGAACGGAAAACCCAAGCGACCCTTCATGTCATCCCACTAGCGGCCTAGACCCCTCCCTAATTTCATGTCCGTGACCTCGATGCGCTGGCGCATCCGCGGGTCCGTCTCCGGGCCGGGCTGAATTTTGCACGGGCAATGGGATAGAATCGTGTGGCGCCGCAACGGGGCGCGTTGGGCGCTTCCGTTGCCGGGCGATATGGGGCATTATGAGACGAATACCTGCACGCACGTTCGTCATGGCGCTGACGCTCGCATGCGCCGCTGCTTGGACACAGCCGGGCACGGCGCCGCCTGAACCGGCCGGGCCGGCGCTCAGCAGCCCACGCGCCACCGTCGGCGAGTTCCTTGACGCGATGAACGCCGTCCAGGCCGGCAAGACCGAACGCCTGGCCGACGCACTAGCCTGTCTGTACCTCGATGCCGCGGACGAGGTGTCTGGGCCCGAGTTGGCTCAGCAACTCTACGAAATCATCGACCACTTCACGCTCAAACTGGACAGCATCCCCGAGACGGTGGAGGAACGCTCTTACGACATCGAGTTGAAGAAGGTGGAGAACGGCGGCCCGGGCGACACGGTCGTGCTTGCCTTGCGCCGTTACGACGACGGAAGCTGGCGGTTCCATTCCAGTACCATCGCGCAGCTTCCTGATCTGTACGCCAGCATCCTGGCGCAGCCCGTCGAGCCCGTCGAGACGAAAGTCGTCAATCCCAAACTGCGTTCGCCCCGGGCCACCATGCGCACCTTCATCGAAGGGATGAACCGCTGGGACGAAGGCGGCCGCGAGGATGCGCTCTCCGCCCTCGACTTGACGGACATCCCCGCGCAGGTGCGTGAATCCGAGGGTGCGTTACTCGCCGACCAACTCAAACAGATTCTCGACCGTGACAAGAAGGTGTTGTACCAGGAGATTCCCGACGACCCCGACGCCGAACCATACGTGCACCTGGCGAACCCCAAGGGCGACATCGTCATCGTGCCCGTCGAGCGCGAGGGCATGACGGAGTGGCGGTTCAGCACGGCCACCCTGGCGTCGCTGCGCGGCCTCTACGACGAATACAAGGATCGCGGCACGGCTGAAGGCGTCGAAGACACGTTGCCAAAGGTCTTGTCTCAACGCTTGCGTAAACAGGTTGGCGACCGTTTCCCCTTCCTGCTACGGCATGGAGTCTTCCTCGAAAACTGGCAGTGGCTGGGCCTGTTTATCATCATCCTGGTCGGCATGGCCGCGGGACGCGCCCTCACCTTCGCCCTTATCCTCGCCGTCCGCCACCGGTTCCAGCACGAACACCTGTCGCTCGACAAACGCTTCGAGCGCGATTTCGTCCGTCCCATCCGCATCGCTCTGATGGCATGGGTGTGGCTGCTGGGTCTCCGTTTGCTCGGGTTGCCCGCCACCGTGCTCCTCGTGTTGTACACCGGCGCCAAGACCATCACCGTGGCCAGCGTTGCCTGGGCCGCCTACCGACTCATCGACATCCTCGGCCAGTACCTTGGCCAGAAAGCACGACGTACTGAGAACAAGTTCGACGACATTCTCGTTCCGCTGGTGGTACGCAGTTTCAAAGTGCTCGTCGTCGTGTTCGGCGTCGTGTTCGTGGCCGACACGCTCGATATCAACATCCGCGCCGTCGTCGCCGGTCTCGGGCTGGGCGGTTTGGCTTTCGCCCTGGCCGCCAAGGATACCGTGGCCAATCTCTTCGGCTCCCTCACCATCATCCTCGATCGTCCGTTCCAGATTGGCGACTGGGTCATCGTCGGCAGCGCCGAAGGCTCCGTCGAGAGCGTCGGCATCCGTAGCACGCGGATTCGCACCTTCTACAACTCCCTGATCGCCGTACCCAATTCAGAGATCGTGTCCGCCACGATCGACAACATGGGCGCACGCCGTTACCGCCGCATCAAGATGATGATCGGGGTCACCTACGACACCCCCCCGGGCAAGATCGAAGCCTTCTGCGAAGGCATCCGCCACCTGATCCGCATTCACCCCTACACCCGCAAGGACTATTACCACGTCTGGTTCAACGGATTTGCCGATTCCTCGCTCAACATCCTGCTCTACTGCTTCCTCGAGACGCCGGAGTGGGGGACGGAACTGCGCGAGCGCCATCGGCTACTGCTCGACATCATCCGCCTGGCCGATCGCCTCGGCGTGAGTTTCGCCTTCCCCACCCGCACGCTCTACATGCAATCGGCCGACCTCGTGTCGGGCGCCCAGCCCGACGTCCCGGGAACCTCCACGCCACCGAGCGCGGACGACGCCGTGGCGATGGGCCGGCGCGCGGCTTTCGGGATCATGGAGGAGACGCTGGGCCCCAACGCGCCACCCCCGCCCCCGGTGAGCTACACAATGCCGGGCGACGCCGACATCACGTCGGACGACGCGGAGTGAAAAAAAGACGCGGACGACGCCGAATGCATCGCCCGCAAAGAAACAGATGTATCGGACCCTAGAAGATCCAGTTGAATAGCTGCTCCAGCAGCCACAGCGGCCCCGTAATCGGCAGCAGCAGCCACCACCACCAGTCGCCCTGATCACCAAGCCAGCTCGTCCAATTCTTGTCCATATCGTATCTCCTTTGTTCGGTCTTTTCCCAGCCAAAACACCGAGCTGGCATCCACATGCTCTCATGCGGCCAACTCGTAGCGGGTGGAAGCGCCCACCCGCAAGCACACTAGGGAAAGTTTACGGCATCGCCCACCGGTTGTCAACTGGGCACGCGCGGTCCGAAGCCGCCGCGTTGTTCGGAAGCCTCACGCCGGTCAGGGCGCGTTGAGCGGGTCGCTGGATCCCGCCCATAGGCCGGCCTCCTCGTGCCACCGCCAGCCGTCCGCGTCGATGTGGGCGTCAATCGTGGGCAGGCGTTCGGCGATCGTGGCCGTGGTCTCGTCCCAGGGACGAATCCCGCTGACGGCGTCGAGCACCTGTACGTTCTGCAATCCGCAGCATACGGCGTAGAGCAGGGATTCCTCGATGGAGCGGCCGCGCAGGAAGGCGCTGAGCAGGCCCGCGATCGCCGAGTCGCCCGATCCGGTCGCGCTGCCGAACTGGGGGGCTTGGTAGGCGGGCGCCCACAGTTCGCGGGACGACCAGTTGCCGGCATCGCCGGGCTGGGCTGCCCCCATTCCGTCGAAGGTGTCGCCGGAGGCCGTCTTGAGGTAGAACCCGCGATGGCCGGATTTTAGCGAGACGATTTTACATCCCATGGCCAGCATCTCGTCGGCCACCCACGAGTACTGTGCCGGCGTGAAAAAATCGATCAATTCGGCGCCGGCGTGCTCGCGCTTCATCTCAAGGAAGGCTTGGGGTTCGAGCATGTAGAACGACTCTTCAATGGAGGGCAGAAAGAGGTCAACGTAAGGCAGTGTCTTGGCCAACACGCCGCGCCAGTTGACGGCGCCCGAGGCCGAGTCGGGATCGGGAAGCGTCATGTCGCAGGATGTGGTGGCTCCGGCGTCCTTCGCGATCCGGAACACCTCACGGAGGTCCTCGCCCTCGTTCTCGTAGATGTGCCGCATGAGGGGCGGATAACCGAAGTGGAAGTGGCGGCAGCGCGCAATCAGCGTGGGGTCCAGGTCATCGGGAACGAAACCGTTGTTGGTTCCGGGACAGTGCAGGAAGATGCGGTCGATGCCGGGCGGCGCGACCACGATGGTGTAGGAACTGTCGGCGCCTTTGACGACATGCACGCCGTCGGCGTTGCCGCTTGCCTGTAGCCGGCGAATGGTCAGTACGCCGAATTCGTCGTCACCGGTACGTGCGCAGAAACAGACCTTGTTCCCAAGTGTTTTCATGTTAAGGCCGGTGTTGGACACCGGGCCACCGGTGCTGATTTGAGCTTCCTCCATGTTGACCACCTTGCCGGGGCGCATAATCTCGGCGATCTGCGTGGCGCCGGTGTCCGGAAAGCGCGGGATCACGTCCAGGCACAGCGCCCCCGCCAACATCGCGTCATATTCCCTGTTTGTTGCGTCGTTCGACATTATTTCTTGTTCCTCACTTCTATGGTAACGATCTTATGGGGTTGCGCCGTCACGGAGATGGTGTTGGACCTGGCGACGTTGAGTTCGCGCTCGCGGTCTTCGTTGAGGTTGGCCGACCACGCCTTCGCGATCGGCGCGTGGAAGCGCAGGCGGCATCGTTGCGTTTCGCCCGTCGGGTTGTACAGGCGTACGATATAGGACTTCCGATCCTCGGTGCGCTTCAGGGCGGAGAAGCGCATCTGCGGGTTGGAAATCTCGAAGAGCGACGCGGCCTTTGACGGCAGGGCGCCGGGGCTGACACGGGTCTGCACGAGACGCAGGGGCACGTTGAACAACTCCGCGGCCAACGGGACGTTGGCGGCTTGCCACCCGCCTTCGTGCGGGTAGAGCGCATAGCGCACCGAATGGACTCCGAGGGATTGTCCACCCTTCTGCGAGGGGAAACCCGACCCGACGCGCGTCTCCGTGCAGATCCAGTTGCGTACGGAACGCAGCAGCGACAGGGCAACGGTGCGTTCGCCGTTGTCGAGGATTTCGTACTCCATGAGGCTGTCGTTCAGGAACGCCAGCCCCGTCGTACCGTCGCTGACGTCGACGAAGTTGTTCTGGGGTAGCGTGCCCATATCGGGCCACACCGCATCGGGCGTGGGCCCTTGGGGCCGGATGGGGCGGTGGTCGACGGTGAAGTGGCCGCCGGCGTCGGCATGTGTCGCGCCGGAGATTCCGGTCGGGAACATGACGCGCAGGTAATGGTCTTCGTGACGGTTTTCAAACGACACGTTGACTTCCACGTGCCCGACCCCGGCGCGCAACGTCACGGCGGTGCGAATAGTGAGGCTGGCCAAGGCGTCGCCACGCCGTTGCAATTCCTTGTTACCGCGCCGGGGAAGGTCCATGGTGACTTCGCTCACAAGGGTAGCTTGCAGCGGTCCCGCCTCTTCGCTCCAGATGCGGGCCGCGCAGCCGAGTGACGTATGGGCTTGGTCGAACATGAGACGCCGGTTGATCCAATAGTCGCCATGCTCGCCGCGATCCTCGAAGTAGTTGAGTCCGGCGAAGGTACGGCCAAGCCGTTTGTCGGTGAGGTCGAAGGTGCCGTTGGGGTTCATCGCCACGCGCAGGAATTCGTTCTCGATTGCGTGGGGCGCGGTTAGCAGCGTACCGGTGCGCGCTATCGAGTCGGCCCAGGGCACGCCGGCCCCGCGGGCTTCGTCCATCGAGCCGGCGCGGAACACCTTGTAGCCGCAGGCCGGCACCTCGCCGGTGTCGAAAAAGACGCGGTGGCGGTGGCACGGGTACGGGAAGGCGCGGGTGTGCAATTCGGCCACACAGTAGGTTTCGCTGGTGCGTCCTGCCCACTGCGTGCCGACGGCCTTGCCGGTTGCGTCAAACAATTGAGGCTCCTCGGGGGCGTTGGGCCAGTTGGTGTTTTCCGGCGTGGCGGGGACGGTGATCCAAGCCTCCGCGATTGCGCGGCGGGGGTAGGGCATCGGGTTGAATACGACGACGAGGACGTCTTCGTCCAGGAACCCGCTCAGGTCGATGCGGCGCACGAGTTCCTGCATGGCGCGGTTGCCCAGCGACTGCGCCAGCTCGACCACCTGCTCCAGGCGGCCCGCCACGTCGTTGACCGTCTTGTCCTGCGTCACGCCGTTGACCGAATCGTGGGGATGCGACGCCAGCAGATACTCCCACGCCTGGGCGATCAGGGCCTGCTCCTCGGGCGCGCCCGCCATCGCGGCGACGGCGCTGAGCGGTTCGGCGAACCGGATGAGCATGTTCTGGGCGTGTTTGTTCAGGCGCTTGAGATAGAGCCGGGTGGTCAGGGCGTTGCCGGTGGTGGCCCCGGCGGGGCCGTCGCGCAGTTCGCCTTCAACAACAGTCAGGGACGTGCGGTCGATCTTCTTGCGCAACAGCTTGACGAACTCGGGCATGGTGGTGTGCACCCACACGCGGTCCGGCGCGGGGTCCACCTCGTTGACGCGCTCGAGCATGTCGGGGAACATCGGTTGGCTGGCGGTATAGTCGCACCCGTTCATCATCAGCCGGTCGTTGTCGAGCAGGCTTTCGTCAGTGGTTTCCCAAGCGGCGTCGAGCATCTCGGGCGTGATCTGATCGGGGTGCCATTCGCGCGGTTCGTCGAGCCGGAAGTGGTCCTGCTCCATCTGTCCGGCGTCGGCGCGGTGATAGGCGATGCCGCCGTTCGACCAGTCGTACACCCACTCGGGGCTCTCGTGATCGACGCCGAAGAGGGCGGACAGGTGGACTTTGAAATAGAAGTTCTGCCGGCCGAGGCCCCCGAAGCGAGTGGTGAGCAGTTCGGAGCCGTCGGGCGCGCGCCAGAGGAATTCGCTGTTGGGCGCGCGTTCGTTCGACACGCGCTTGCCGATCATGGCCACGTCGATACCGAACCCTGCGTAGATCTGGGGCAGTTGGGCGGTCTGGCCCCACCCGAAAGAGGTATAGCCCACCTTGAAGACACGGCCGAGGGTTCTGGCCCGGCGGTTGCCCCACAGCAGGTTGCGCACCAAGGCCTCGCCATCGACGGGGTACTCGTCGGGCAACAGTAACCACGGCCCGACTTGCAGCTTGCCGGACTTGATCAGCGCCTTGATACGGCTGGCCATCTCAGGACGTACGTCCAGGTAGTCGAGTATGGGGGCCACCTGCCCGTCCATCAGGAAACCGGGATAGGCGCCCGACTCGAGCACCTGCACGAGTTCGTCGACGAAATCGACCAACATCAGGCGCGTTTCCCAGATGGCGTACCGCCACTCGCGGTCCCAGTGCGTATGTGATACGACATGCGCGGTGCGTTGTGGGCGTTTTCCGTTCTTCTTCCGCATGGATCAACTCCCTTGTGCTTGTTGTGGTCCACGGCACGATAGCAAAGAAACTCCGGCGCCTTCCACGTCTTGCCCGATCCAGAACCGCCTGCTGCCCCGGAGCATCCTACACCAATTCACTCCAATTCCAAATGGACCACTTTGGGGGGAGACGGTCACAGGTTTACGGCAATCCGGAATGCCCCGTCCTTTGGGCGGGGTCAGAAAGGGGCGATTGCGCCGCGCTTGCCCGGTTGGCGGCTAAGGGCTCGCGCAAGAATAACTCCACCGTTTCCGCGCTCAGATTTGCGTCGAATTTGAGCGCGACGATTGAGTAAAACCGCAGGAATAGCCAGCT
>JAACEL010000229.1 GCA_011682535.1 Nitrospiraceae bacterium
GCTATTTTGAGGTTCTTGCGATTGAGAAGCGCTCGAAGATGGCGTGAAGATGAGATGCGAAAACGGTGGAGTTATTCTTGCACGAGCCCTTAGCGCGCTCCCCGCCGCCGTGCGTTGATGAGCTATGGCGCGGGAGTGGCGGCGCGTTTCGCCCGGGCCTGTTCTGCCGCCGAACCGAGTTCCTCCGCCACGACGCTCCATTCCTGCGCAATCTCCAAAGCCACCCCCGCTTGCCCTGCCTTCAGCAACCTGGCGTGAAGCGCCGCGTAGTCCGACACCGGGTCGGCCGACAGCCGGCACGCCTCCCGAAGGTACGGAAGAGCGGCCTCCCATCCTTCCCGGGAACGCACGAGACGGCCGATCCTGCGGAGTGTAGCGCGACGGTTGCCGGGCGACTGGAACCGGGCCTGAAGCGCTTGCTTGTAGATATCTATTGCCGCCGCAAACTCGCCGGCGCGCTCGTAGCGGGCGCCTCGGTCCATATGGACCTCACCGATGCGGTCAGGCAACGAGTCGACCCAAGTCTCCCCCCGCCACGCAAACGCGTAGACGGACCCCAAGAAGCCCACGAACAGCAGGCCCGTCAGGGCAAACACGAGGCCAACCGGTACTTGCCGCTGCGATTCACATCCCACGTCACTGACCATTGCGGCTCCTGTATGCTCCGTGTGTCACTCGCCTTCGTCCTGAGCGCTGTCCCGTGATTATATGGCCATCGCCGTGGCGCTTCAATGCGCCACGATACGCAATCAGGCGCTTGGGGAGCAAAAGGGGGATTGGCAATTCGGCCATGGGTCTGCGTAGAATAGCACGGTTCACAAAGGGCTGCCAACAGACCGACAAGGGACGCGCAAACGCCATGAGATTGTCAGTGGGACGGTTCGGTTTCGTCTTGATTGTTGCCGCGACGGCCGCATGCCGGCAGCAGCCGGTGGCGCCTGTGGATGAAGCGGGCCTTGTCCAGAACGGCAAGATGACGCTCGTCTCCGCCGAGCCGGTCGACCTACCCCTCCTGAGGGAGATAAACCTAATCGAAACCGGTGACTTTGAGGAAAGCTTGACCTGGAAGGTCGGCGCGCCCAGCCCCAACGGGTTTGAAGCGCCCGATGCACTGTACTCCTCGCTTGAGAAGTTCACCAGCAAGGAAGGCGGCGGCTTCCTCGTCAGCCAGACTTGGAAAGCGCCCGACGTGGATGCCCCTTTGGAGAACCACTTCAGTACGCTCATAAGGGATCTCGAACCAGGGACGGAATATGCCCTCGAGATCACGGCCAGCGGCGCTGCACGGGTGAGCCTGTGGGATGTGAACAACGAGGAAAAACCGCGCCCTCTGGATTACACGCTAATTCGCACGTACCCCGGAGAGAAGGCCGTCAAACGCTATACGAAGCGCTTCCAACTCGACCGCGGCGGCAGCTTCGCCCCGAGCGCGGCGAACAGCGACATATCCCCGAAAGGGAGCGCCGTACAATGGCACTCGTGGCGTCTGACTATCGCGTTTGGCGCGGACGCCACCGACGAAGCCCCCTCCCCGGAAGATTCGGAGGAGACCGCTGGAACGCGGGAGCAGCACGACCCCGGCACGACGCGGGAATTTGGCGGAATCGAGTTCGTCTGGTGCCCAGCCGGCGAATACCGGCAAGGAGCGAGCGTCTCCCTGGCGGAATTGGCCGGTACGGTCGGCGGCCCGGAGGAATGGTATTCCGACGAATATCCGCAGCACGCACGGGCCTTCAGTTCCGGATTCTGGATCAGCAAGACCGAGATCACCAATGCCCAATGGCGCAACGTCATCAAAGGAACAAAAAAAGGTCGAGGCCTTGACAAGCAGCCGGTTACGGGAGTGACGTGGGCGGAATGCCAGAATTTCGCCGCGGCCCTGAGCGAATTGAGTGACGGAACGTTTGCGCTGCCCACCGAGACGCAGTGGGAATACGCCTGCCGGGCAGGAACGGCGTCGCTGTTCTCGTTCGGTAACGACCCGGCGGAACTGGCCGCCCACGCCTGGTATCTGGGCAGCGTCACTTCCGTCAAGACACAGGCCGTGGGGGGAAAGACCCCCAACGCGTGGGGCCTGCACGATATGCACGGCAACGTGTGGGAATGGTGCCGCGACGAATACGCCTCCTACGGTGCTGGGAATCCCCGGCCCGTGGCGGGATTCCGCGTGATCCGGGGCGGGAGCGTCGCCAGCTCCGCCAACTTTACACGAAGCGCCAGCCGCTTCGGCCTCGGCGAGAATGAGACGAGCAAACGCGTCGGTTTCCGAGTAGTCCGGCAGCCGTAACCGCCGCCACGCCGCGCAATGCGGACCGCGCCTACTCTCCGGCACAAGGCCGTGCAGTAGCCCATCACCAGCGGCGCCACCCCCCAACAACCCGCCCGGCCCGGGTGCGACACCCCGCCCCTGCTATATAGAGGCCCTTTCCAACCAAGGAGAAGGCAAACACCGCTGCCCCCGAGCTGACCATTGGGCCGCGTACGGCAGCGCAAGACGGGGAACACCAATCAGGAGGGAAGCATCGTGACACTACCCAACATGCGAGAAGAAACGGTAAGCCGCGAGTACCTGCGGATCGCGGGGGGCTATGGCGCCCAGTCCGAGGGACAGTCGCCCGAAGGTGGGCTCGACGTTGACAACGCGGGCAACCTCGCTACGGATGGAGACGCGACCATTCGTGGGATCGTGTCCGCGGGCAGCACGCCACAAGCGATCACCAACACCAGCGGCGAATTGGACGGCGCGCGCATCGCCACGGGGACCGTCGGCGCCACTCAATTGGCCGACGGGAGCGTCGACACACCGCAACTGGCCGATGACGCAGTGACACCCGCCAAGCTGGATTCATCCGAGATCTACGAAATGAACGGCTTGAAACTCGTGGGCGCGTGGGACGGCATCGACCAGCAGACGGGCGGCACGGGCCATCTGCGGATTGGCTCGGACACCTCCACCATCCGATTCGCCTCCACCAACACCTCCAGCCAGACGGTGGAATGTTTCCGCACCTCCTCAGTGCCCGGAGCGTCGTCAGCGGCATCATTCCTCGTCTACAATCCCGGCACCACCACCGTCAAACACCGGCTGCAAGGCGACGGCTACGCTAGCCACTCCGGCGACCTGTATGTCGGCGGCAACGTCTCCGCGGCCAGCTTCACCGACCGCAGCCCCGTCTACACCGGCAAGCGCGCCCTGGCCATCCTACAGGCCATCCGCCCCCTGCCCGACACCGAGGGCCGCACCCAGCGCAGGCATGGCGACGCCGAATGGGCCGACGTCGACCACGACACCCTCGGCCCCATACGCGTCGAGCGAGACACAGAAGAAGGCCCCTCCGTCGAGCGCGACCTCAACATTCAGATTCAACTGCTCACCGGGGCCGTCCTCGAACTCCTCACCCGCCTCGAAGCGATCGAAGAAAAGCCGCCCACCCCGCGCGACGAACGAACGCAGACCACATGACGGCAATCCGCCATGGCACGTTCTCTCGGCGTGATCTCACTCAACGAATGGCTGCACTTCCACGAAGTTGAACGCGGTGACCTGTCCGATGGGACCGCCGGGTTCCGTGCCGGTTGCCCAGTCGCTGATGCTGAGCGTGGCGCTGCTTGCGTGTGGCCGGAACACGAGGCGATGGAAGTTCATGTATGCGGGGTGTTCTCGTGAGTAAGGACCGTGCTCGTGCGCGTAGCTGCTGGGGTAAGTGAACTGAAACGCGTACTCCGGGAGCAGGTCGGCATTGGCGAGTTCGACCGTGATGACCAGTTGCTGTGCCTTGTCGAGTTGCTCCGGCGCGGCCGAGATGAACTTGAGGGAGTAGAGCCGCCCAGGCTGGAGCGCCTTGATCGTCTGGCTGACCCGGTTGGGGCCGCTCGCGGAGCGGCGCATCGCGCAAAAACGGTCACCGTCGTTCGTCTTCGGGTAGCGCCCTTGCAGCCAACTGAACCCTTCCATCGAGCCGGGCGCAATCGCGTCCGGTTCGGACGCCTCCACCGCCCACCCCCGCAGACCGTCGGCAAAATCGGGATTGTGCAGATGGGGCAACACATACGGGTCGGATGAGAACCGCTCGCGATGGCCTTCGATACAATAATGGCGGAACAGCCGCTGCGCGTACCGCAGCGATTCTTCGTCGGCGTAGGCCGCCATGTACTCCATGACGCCGTACAGTCCCCAGAAAGTGGGGTCGGTGGCGAGGGCCTGGAACTGCAAGTCCATGAAAACGTGGTAGTCGACGCCAGGATTCAGGTTGAGCGTCTCCGGCGGCGCCGACAGATAGCCCAGACACATGACCATCCTGCGCTCGACTCCCGGAACCGCGCGTTTCCACTGCGCAAAGCGTGCCGTCACTTCGCGCAGGAAACGGCTGCGCGCCTCCTTGCGCGACACGGCTTCCGGAAGATAGCGTTCCCAGGAGAACCGGTAACCCAGCCCCATGATCTGCCGGGCGAACCGCAAGCCGGGGGCGTGTTGATGGATGTCGGTGCACCATGCATAGAACGTGCGTCCCTCGAAAGCAGGCGTGTCGTGGAGGCGCTGGACGGCCTCGCTCCACGCCTCGTAATGGCCGGTCCCCGACCACAGAAACTCGTCCACCATGATGCCCGCATAGCCGGGATCCGTGACGCCGGGATTCCGCGCCCACGTGTCGTAGACGGCGCCGGCCGCGGGCGGCTCGGCGTCCGACAGGCCGGGCAACGACGCGTTGGCGATCCACTGGCGTCCCTCGCGGCGCCACTGAGCGAATTGCTCGGGAGGGACGTTGCCGGTGGTAATGAGCGTGTTGACGTCCGACAGCACGTGGCGTTCAACAAACGCCCAGTCGTAGGGCGGATACGCGGCGATATGGCGGCCCGACGGGTAATAGCAGAACGCGATTTCCGGCATCGTGCGAATCGTGAGACTCGCGTTCCTGGCCTTCGTGAGATGCAACTGGTGCCGTCCCGCTTCAAGCAACAGCATGGCCTCATACGCACCCGTCTCGGGATGTCGGCGCCACACGAGTTCCCGGTTGCCGTCGAGCGTCGCCTCGGGGGCACGGCCCGTTGCGCCGAAGAACACCCATCCGTCGCGCGGGTTGGCGAAAGACAACTCCAAATCCGCTTCGCGGACCCGCGGAACCGTCTTCAGTTCCGTGACGAAGTTGTTGAGGATCTTCAGTTCGCCATATTCCGCCGGCCAACGGGGCGGACTGGGCCAGACGATCTCACGCCGGGCGGTGAGGCCGGCCAGCAGGCCACCGTAGGGACCGGCGGCCGACGCCTGCACCCGGTATCTGCCCCCTGGATGCGGAGCGGTGAGCGTGAACTCGAATGTGTCCGCGACCGTGTCCTCCTGCCCCAACACCCGCATCAGCTTCAGTATCTCGCCGGAGGGCGTGCGCACTTCGACATTGACTTCCAAGTCCGGGCGGTCGTCGCCAAGGCCGGTCACATCCACATCGACCAGCAGTTTCCGCGCTTCCGTTTCCACGTAGCACGCCAACACCTGCTGCGTGGGCAACTGCGACGGATCATTGGTCAGGATACACGGAATATTCCACAGTCCGCCGCTCGCGCCCCAGTCAAACGCTTCAACCGCGATGAGATTCGATTCGCCGAACGCGATCTCGTCCGTGAGGTGTGCGATAATCGGCACCGTGGCCACGCTGCGAGTCTCGCGGTCGCCATACGTATTGATGCGTTCCCCATTGCAGTAGATCACGCCCGCGTCATTGATGCCCCCCACGGCGAACCAGACGGGTTTCCCCTCCCACGAGGCCGGGACATCCACCCACAACCGGTACCATGCCGAGCCGTCTACCTCCGGGAAGCCCTGTTCCTCCCAACGTTTGCCCGCCTCAAGCGTGGTCCACCCCGCGTCGTCATACGACGGCCCAAACCAGCGCTGTGTCCCGCCCGCCCCGCCGGGGTCGGGCGCAAACCGCCATCCCCGCGTCAAGTCGATCGTTTCGGCGCCTGCGACCGAAGCCAGCACACACAGGAACAAAGCGGCCAGCCTGCCCGGGGCCGGTCCACATTGTCCGCCCACTCTTCCAGGTCTACAACTCATGACGAAGCGTTTCCTCTCGTTGGAAGTTCGTGCAACGGCGTGGCTCCGCGGCAAATCGCCGGATAACTTTCACGTGGCGCGCGCAAGACGTCCCCGCCTTGCGAGGCTCCGCCATGCTACAGAGACTGAATGCCCGGCCCCGGGTTCCATCGGCTAACCCAGCGGGAAGGCGCGGAACAGCATATGCGTGATCGCGTCATTCTCATCCGCGGCGAGTCCCAAGGTTCCCCACCAATAGGTCGGGCCGTCCACACCCGCGGCGCCCAAGACGTCGCTCGGATCCTCGACGGCCGAAGGCTTCCCGCAACTGGCGCGCACCGTGCTCAAAGCCGTTGCGATCCCGGGTACAAACGTGGTGATCTCGCGCGAGGCCCATCGGCCGGGCAGCGCGTTGCCCTGGCGGGGCACGATCAGCGTGCGAACCATCTCGCTGCGCTCCATCTTTCCCACCGTCTCCCCGCGGTTGCCCGCCATCTGCAACGCCTTCTCCGCCTGTTCCTTCAGCGTGGCCCAATTCGCCGCAACCGGCGGACCCACCCGATCCCCCGTGACATTCGAGGCCGTTGACACATCCCCGGTTGGCGGCGCCAATGCGACCGCGAAACTCAACGGCGCCCCCCGCTTGGCCAGACAGAAGAAGTCCACCTCTACCTGTGCGTCGCCCACCATGCGCGTCGCCGGAATCAACGGAGGCATCGCCCGTTGCTGGGCGCGCCGGCGTATGGCCGTTATCCCATAGAAGCCCCCCGCGGCAACCGCCAGCAGCACAAACACCGCCACCACAAACGTCATACTGAACGAACTGGCAGGCTCCGGAGTTCGCTGCTGGGCCAAGGCATCATTCTCACGCCGCTCCTTCGCCCGTTGCGCCCGAACCTTCTTCTCCTTCTGCGCCAGCTTCTCCTCGAGTCTTGCCGTCAACTTCCCCGCCGTCGAACTGCGATGGCGGGCCAGCGCGTTACACAGGCGGCGCGCTTCCGCCAACTCGCCCAACGCCACATGACACAACCCCTGCGAATACAGCACATGTTTGCTGTTTGGGCGGTCATGCGCCAATTCCTCGAAAATCAGCAGAGCCTTCGTGTACTGGCCCTCCTGATACAAGTTCATGGCGTTATGATACTGCCGCTCTCTGTCTTCCCCATGCATGCGCGTCCCTCCCCTACCTGACCGCAATCCAACAAGCCAATGCCTCTGGGCATGGTCAGAGGCATTGGCCCAGCCTCACCTGTACATTCGAGCCGTCAGCGTGAGCCGGATCCCGGCAACCTGCGCAAAGTGCCTATAGCAAGAGTAATATAGCGGGCAAAAAAAGGCAAATCCCCCAAGCCCGATTTGCGGCCACCAGTCCATAGGTGCTATCGTTCTTCATTAGAAACCGGGCGGTTAGCTCAGCTGGTTAGAGCACCTGCTTTACACGCAGGGGGTCACTGGTTCGAATCCACCCATGACCACCATTATTTTCAACCAGTTACACCATTTTTTAGTTTTTAACGATTTTAAATTGTACCAATTTTGTACCATTATTGGTTACAGATTGATCTAATATGTTGTCTGCATAGCTCGCCAGATGCTCTGCACCTAAATGTGCGTAACGTCTAACCATCTCTGCTGACGACCAGCCACCGAGTTCCTGAAGCGCGTT
>JAACEL010000230.1 GCA_011682535.1 Nitrospiraceae bacterium
CCCGCATCGCCGGTTAACTCCGCCGTGGCGCGCGGGGCAAGCTCAGCCTCGCTATTGGACCAGACACGACGCTCACCCATCTGGTGTCAGCGTAGCTGAGCAACCTTGTGTTGCCGTAATCGCCACTTGCCCGGGTACTTCGGGCGCGCCACAATACGTCACCCGGCGTTCGGGGATTGTTGTGTCCGGTTGTGTGCATGCGCTAGAGTGTGGGACCGTTGTGGATACATGGCTGGAGAATCAAGCGCTATGCCTACGCCCCGGACGCCGTGGTCCGCCACGATTTCCAGGGGTTGGTCGTGAAGTTCGCGAAGATCTTTCGCAACTACGGCTACGGTACGGCGCTAGCACTCCACCGCCCTCCAATGCACGAAGAATTTAACCCAGAACACGTATCCTGGAACGTGTGTCGCAGAGCCATGGCTGGCGGCAGGGAGTGGCGCGGTACCGGGACGAGCAAACCAGGAACAAAGTCTGAACCAGCCTCCACTGAAAGAGACCAGGATGGCGGAAGATAATACGAAAGCGGCTCGGCGCGGTGGCCGGCAGGGTGACTCGCGGTTCGCACGCTTGCTGCGCTGGGAAGCCGGTGAAACACCGGGGCCGTGGGAAATGATCCTCTTTCCTACAAATCGATGCAATCAACGTTGCGAGATCTGTTGGCAGCGCTGGGTCGAGGTTGAGTACGGTAATCCGGCATATGTGAAGGAGGTGTCGGACGAACGGCTCCGGCGGCTCGTGGACGAGGCCGCGGAACTGGGCGTGCAGGAATGGTCCATCGTCGGTGGCGGCGATCCCATGGTGCGCAGCAAGATCGTCATGGAACTGTGCGAGCGCATCGTGGGGCACGGCATGTCGGGCGTGTTGCATTCCAACGGCACCCTCTTCAAGCGCGAGCATTTCGAGCATCTCTTGCGGATTGGCTGGCCTAAGATTGCCGTCAGCTTGGACGGACCCGACGCTGAGGTCAACGACACGATCCGAACCAGGGGTTCCTTCGACAAAGCCACGGGCAACCTGCGCATGCTGGCCGACATGAAGCGTGAGTGTGGGGTCGACGCGCCGAGGGTTGGTATATGCAGTGTCATCACGCGTACAAATTTCGACCGCCTCGACGACATGGTGCGCATGGCCCATGACCTTCAGACCGCGCTAGGGTTCTCAATGCTGTTGGTCCACGACGACCACACGTATCCGTTCGTTTTAACCGACGAGCAACAGGCACGTTTGCCCGAACGCCTCCATGAGATCGCGACGCTGGCGGCTGAGTTCGGTGTGGAGTGCAACGCGGCGTCCTTGTTGCCCGAGAACCAGCCCAATGCCATGGCCGCCTCGGACATGGCAGGCGATGGCCGGCTTGCGGATTCGCTGTGTTTCGAGGCTTGGCTGAGCATGGCCATTATCGCCGATGGCAAAACCGGCCCGTGCTGCGTGTTCTACGATGAAGAAGCGGCCCTCATTCACGACAAAACGTTGCAGGAGGTGTGGCTGGGGCCCCAATTCCGGGAACTCCGGAATCGGCTGCGGGCGCGACGCAACGTTCCCAACTACTGCCAGAACTGCGCATCTCACAACATCGCGCGGACAGCCGACCTTCGCCGCTCGCTTCAGGCGCTCAACGAGACCCGCTGGAACGAAATGCCCACGCACCGCCGCGTGGCCTTCATAACGCGGCGAGCGGCAACCAGTTTGCGCAGCTCAGGACTTCGCAAGACGATCCGGCGCGCCCAGGAATGGGCCAACCTGCATCTCAGGTAGGGGTGCCGATCGCGATGAAACATATTGAAACTGGGGACGGACCACGTTACGGCAGTGCCGTGGCGCGTTGAGACGGAGGGTGACAAGTCGTGGCGGGAAGACTTACCAACATAATCGAAAGCTTCGCGGCATTCACGGCGATGCTGGGCAGATCGCTGGAACGCTTGGTCCAGCGCCTTCGGACCGATGGCTGGATGAGTGCGCGCGTTTGTCTGAAATGTACTATGGCCAACGCCCGTGTGCGGTTCGCCAACAGGTTCGGCACGGCGGATCGCGTCGAGTGTCCATACTGCGGCTGGCAAGGCCATGATTTTCTCACCATCGACTGCGGCAGTTTCACTGTTCCCACCGCCGAGTGCCCGCACTGCCGCGGACACGAGCGGCATCGCATGCTTCATCTCTATCTCGAACGCCGCCACTCTGGACTCTCCAGCGAGAAAGGTTACGCTCTCCATTTTGCCCCCGAACGGCAAGTTCGCGATATGATCATACGCAATGCGGATCTCCGGATCCTGTCCACTGACTACGCCTTCGATGCAATCAGCCGATTTCCGAGACCGGGTATTCAAGCCGACATGCAGCAGTTGCCCTTCACCGACGACAGCATGGACTGGATGTTCTGCCTGCACGTGCTGGAACATGTCCCCGATGACCGGCGTGGAATCGCGGAACTGCATCGCGTGCTCAGGCCTGGCGGTACGGCTTTTATCATGGTGCCGTTGATGATGGGTTGGGAGAAGACCGTCGAGTTTGACGCGCCCGACCCGAACCAGTTCGACCATGTTCGCGGGTACTCGCCCAATGACTTCGACGAACGGCTGGCACCGTTCAACTACGACAAGGTGATGCCCCTTAGCTTCCTCAGCGAGGACGAAATCCAGCGTTTCCGCATCCCGCACGACAGCCAGGTCATCTACCGCTGCACCAAGTAGGATCTGGGATTTCGTCCCAAGCGTTTAGAGCAGTTTAAGTAATTCTGTAGCCTTCACATCAGAGGTACCCGAACGCCCTCATCGCTTCGACGATCTCTGCGCCGATTTCTTCATCCCCGAACTCAGTTGCCTCGCCTTCATACGGGATGTGGGCCACAGCGGAGCGGCTTACAGGCTCCAGCCCTTGGCTCAGTTCCCTGAAGACATCCGTCTTGTCCGAGGCCAGGTTTTGGGTCTCTTCCGGGTCTTCCGCGAGGTCGAAGAGTTCCGCCTTTGCGTCGTCATCCATTCTGAGATCGACGGCCACGGGTTCGCTCGCAGCAACCACCGTCTTATCAGTCGCCAGGCCGATCAGCCTCAGATGAGTCGGGAATGATGCCGCCTTCTGGTTCCACGACCTTCGGCTCTCGATGCCCCAGAATATCGTCGAATCGCGTTCGCACCACGGCCGCTTCACGCACTCCCATATCAGCCCGACCTGCGGGTGGTCCTCTTTCAATGCCTGAAATTTCAGGATCCTGATCGCCTGAGCCACCTCATCCGGCACGATAAATGAACAGCAGGGGTATCCTTTCGTTTCCTTATGGCCCCACGAAGGCGGTAGGGGAGGTGAAAACTCGATTCGTGGCAAGCGCGTATCTTCGATCCACTGCGGTGGCACAGGTATCGGATGCGTCCGCTTCTCTGTAAGCCTTCTGAGCTTCCAATGGCCCTTGGTCGCTCCAGCAAACCGCCCCCCTGTTTCAACATACAAGGCGCTGTCTCGTATCGGGGCTTTCGATTCGATCAAAGGCGACAAATCCTTCCCGCCCATTGCCTCTGCGTTCAGGCCGGACCAGTTCAGAATCGTCGGGGCGAGATCGATGTTCTGAACGACGCCATCTATCCTCCGCGCGGAAATGTCGGGATGCCTGATCATCAACGGGATTCGGACTACAGGTTCGTATACGAAGTGGTGTTCCAGGTGGTGATCGTCATTCTCGAAGAGACTCTCCCCGTGGTCCGCAGTCACCGTAATAACGGTATGCCGATCAAGCCTCGTAGCCCTCAGGAACTTGAAAAACACCCCGAGTTGGGAATCCATATACGCCACCTCGGCGTCGTAGAGCGTAATCGCAGTGCTTCTCTCTTGCTCAGACAAGGGCTGGCGCAGCATCTTCTGTGCGAGGTTCTGCAGCGCCGTCTCGCTCAAGTCCTTCTTCAGGAACTTCTGCTTCCATTCCTGCGGCGGGGCGTACGGCGTATGAGGGTCGAAGAGGTGCAGCCATAGGAAGAAAGGCGCGCGGTCGACTCTTCTCTTTGACAGGAGAGCCATCGCGCGTCCCACGACCTCGCCGGCGGACATTTCCATGGCGTGGGGAGAACGAAACTCTTGGAAGCCGTTTCCCATCGTCTGCGCCGTGAGGAGCCAGACACTCGTGGCCGCCATGGTGCGATAGCCTGCGTCCGCGAGGTCGTTGACCATTGTCTTGGCAGCAGGATCGAATGGTTCTTGAAACAGCGCGCCTTTGGTCCCTGGTGCGTGGTTCCAAGGGTACTTCCCCGTAAACATCGCGGCATGGCTTGGGTAGGTCTTGTTGGTGACGGAATAGCAGTGATCAAACACAATGCAGTCTTCCGCGAACGCGTCCAGGTTCGGAGACGTGCCACCCCCATAACCGTATAGCCCCAGGTGGTCCTGCCTCGTCGTGTCCATCGTGACCAGGATGTGATTCAGACGCCTGTGTCCGCCGATGCTCCCGCATCCCCCCAGAGACGCCGCGCCAAGCAAGGCCGCACTTGCTCCTAGGAATGTTCTACGTTTCATGCCGTTCACTCCTGTGACGTCTCGTAGTGCCCGGAGGGCGGAGGCACGTCAATGTTCGTGGAACGCCAGGAGGCCGTTTCCCCAGCCGGGTCTTACGTTGCCCACGATTCGTCCTCGAGCTCGACCGCCTTCTCCTGTTCGCGGATGAAGAACTTGGGGTCGTGGGTGGGTTGGATGTCGGTGATAGGGACAGCTTCGTCGGTGCCGAAGAAGTCGGCATAGTCGCCGTGGAATCCATCGCAGATATCCTGGGCGGCGCAACGTTGACAAGCGTCGTGGTAGCGGTAGTTGCAGTCTTTCGACGCGCGGACCCGGGCCTCCTCGCGGTACAGGGCTTCCTTGCCGCGGAATAGCTGCTGAAGGCGGGCGAGGTTGCGTTGGGCGATGAATTTGAGGCCGAGCTTGACGGGGTTGCGCTGGAACATGTCAACGACGGCGACGCCGTTGCAGGAGTACACCTTGCGTGCGCCGACGCCCAACCGGAACGAGGGGACCAACCCGCTGGGTTTCATCATCTGTGGGGCCATCATCGTCCACAACCAGCTTTGGTAATCCCACTCGTGCGTGTCGTACGACAACTGCTGGTAGTTGTAGAAGTTCTTGCGGTGTCGCGGTTCGGCCATGCACAGCGGCAGATAGCGCACGTTGGTTTCGATGCCGGCCTCCTCTAGCATGTCGATGGCTTCGGCGAGGATAGGCTTAATCTCGGAGTATTTCGCCACGTTTTCGTGCGTACGCGTGCCGCTTTCCTGGTCGCCGAAGGGGTTGAAGGCGATGTAGTTGACGCCGTAGGCGCCGTACTCGATGGCCTTACGGGCGATCTCGGGGAGTACGGGGATGACGGGCTTGGACATGGTGCAATTGAAGCGCAGCGGAACGCCCGTCTCGCGCATCCGTCCGATGGCGGCAATGATCTTGTCATAGGCGCCTCGCACGCCGACAACCTGATCGTGGATGTCGCCGATGCCGTGCAGGCTGACGAGGAAATCGCGCACGCCCGCGTCGCGGTATCCCTCGACCACGCCGGGCTTGATGAGGGCCAAGCCGTTGGTGATGAGCGTGGGATACAGGCCGATGTCGCGGCAGTAGCTGACCAATTCCAGGATCTGGGGGTAGATGGTAGGTTCGCCGCCCTGGATGTCGATGGCCGTGTTCCCGTAGGTATGGCGCAACGTGTGGCAGATCTGCTTGGCCTTTTCGAGCGCCATGAACGCATGCTCGGGGTGTTTGCTGTCCGCGATGCGGCTGGCGAAGTAGCAGAAATAGCACCGCAGGTTGCAGGTCTGGCCAAGCCACATGACCCCGCGCCGGGTGAGAACCCGTTTCGTGGTTGTTTGATGCGCGATGGTCTCGCTCCTCATGTCAGCCTCACAATCGATTAGCTCAGCAATCAGATTCCCGAATGCTCTCCAATGACAACACGGCCGGCGAAGTAGAAATGACGGCCCGTGTCGAAGTGGATCCATCCGACCTTGTCCGGGGTGCGGATCGCCTGGAGCACACGGGTGTGCTGCTCGAAGCCGGAGTTGATGACCGTCATCCGGAACGGTGCGTCGTCCGCGGTCGCTTCGAGGCTGATCGAAGGCAGCGATTTGCCAAAGGCGCGGACGTATTCGCCCGGGGCGTAGTCGTGGTTCACGTGGCGCCAATCCTTCTGCTCGGGGTCGAAAGGGGGAAACGCACCCTTCTCGTGAGGCGTTTCCCAACGGTCGTACTCGTGTTTCAATCCAAGCGACACATTGTACTCCTGCACGTGGATCGGTTCCAGCGCCTCGAGCCAGACGCGGAACGCCACACCGTGTTCGGCGGCCTCGATTTCCCAATGCTGGCGGCAAGGGAAGCGCGGCGAATCGCCCGATACGTACAGGCAATCGCCCTCGCGCCGGACGGGCGACCATTGCATGTCGTGGCTCATGTTCCAGATCTGGGAGACCAGCATCTCCGTGTGCAGGTGGACCGTGTGAGTGAGTTCCTTGCCGCCGCTCGTGAACACAACCGATCCCCGCTGGAACTTGGCCACCACATCGCCTATGCAGAGCGAGCGTTGGATCTCGTGGCGTTCTGTGCGTTCGCGCACCTGTTGTTGGGTCAAACCGAGGTCCAGCGACAGTGTCATCATGTCGTGACGTTTCACGCTCAGCGTGGCTTCGCTTTCGGGGATGCGCCCACCCACTTGCAAGACGCGGGCGCCGGCCACGTAGTCCGAGTTCATCCACAGCAGGCTAAAGAACGGCGGGGACTCCTCGATCACGGTGAGAACCGGGGGGAGTTCGCTGCCCGGTTGCGGCAGAGCGGCGGCCTCGTCGCAGTTGGTGTCCAGCGACACGAGCGACGTATAGCTGAGGTCGCCAGGCAGGATGCTGGGGAACACGCCGGTCTGTTCGCCATAGGTCCAATGTTCGTAGGCCTTGGGCCACATGAGATTGGTGTCGATCTGCGGAATCACGGTGTCGCGTTCGCACTCGAGCGCCATACGCCATACCAGGCGGTTGCCTTCGAGCCGCAAGTCCCAGATGAGCGTCACCGGCAGGCGGGCCAGGCGGCCGCGGGCGACGCAGCGGTCGGCTCCGCGCTCGACCACCTCCCAGTCGGCGTCGATGGACTGGTGGGGCTGTCCGGTCGAGTAGACACTCATGGTCAGGCCGTGCGTGGCGGTCACCTCCTTGCCGTCGTAGAATAGCGACAGGCGGCCGTGGCACAGAATAGCCTCGAGCTTGCCGCTGGCGAAAGTGTGAATGCCGGTCTCCCGCCCGACTTGGCGCAGATAGAAATCGATGGTGGCCTGCGGCGTGCCGCGCGAGATCATCTTGCCCTTGCTCAGCAGCACCACGCGGTTGCACAGGGCGTTGACGATACCCAGATCGTGTGAGACGAAGACGATGGTCTTGCCCTGCTCGCGCAGTTCGCCAATCCGTACCCGGCATCGGCGCTGGAACTCCTCGTCGCCCACGCTGAGGACTTCATCGACCAGGAAGATATCCGGATCGGTATGCACCGCGACCGCGAACCCCAGCCGCACGAACATGCCGCTGGAATAGACGTTCACCGGCGTGTCGAGGAATTCGCCGATGCCCGAAAACGCCACGATCTCGTCCAATACCTCATCGACCTGCGCATGATTCAGTCCGAGGATCCGCGCGTTGAGGTAGACGTTCTCGCGTCCCGTCAGCAGCGGGTGGAACCCCGCGCCCAGCTC
>JAACEL010000231.1 GCA_011682535.1 Nitrospiraceae bacterium
CGTAGCGGAAGGGTTTTTCGCCCTCGATGTGGGCGTCGCCGAAGTCCACGTAGGCGTGACCTTTCGTGCCGGCGAAACGCAGGTTGTTGCGTCCGCTGCAGCCGTCGATCTGGCAACCCAGATACTCGATGCGTGCGCCGTTGGGGAACTCGTATTCGGCGGAGAAATGGTCGTAGACGTTGCCGTAGGCGGGATCGGTCCGGACCTGGCGTCCGCCCTGAGCTACACACTGCACGGGCGCCGCTTTCATCGCCCAGTTCATGAGGTCGAGGTTGTGTACGTGCATTTCGACGATAAAGTCGCCCGATAGCCAGGTCATGAAGAGCCAGCGCCGGATCTGCCATTCCATGTCCGACCACTGCGGCTTCTGCTGTTTGGTGTGCGCGTACCAGTCGAGCATGCCGCCGCCGCGGCGGACGCACTGACCGGACACCAGATCGCCCATGGCTCCCTTGTGCATTTGTTCCATGGCGGCCATGATGTGACGTGCGCGCCGCATCTGGGTGCCGGCCACGACGGTAAGTCCTTTCTTCTCGGCCTTCTCGGCGGTCTCGATGAAGTCGCGTACACCAACGGGATCGACGGCGATGGGTTTTTCGACGAATACGTGCTTGCCGGCTTCGACGGCGGCCTTGAAATGCTGGGGACGAAAGTACGGCGGCGTGGTGAGGATGATCATGTCCACGTCGCAGGCGACGACCTTCTTGTAGGCGTCGAAACCCGAGAACATGGTGTCGGGGGTCACCTTGTAGATGTCGTCGACGGGCAGATTGCGCTTTTTGAGGTTGGCCTTGATGCGGTCTGGCGCGGAGTCCAGTTGGTCCTGGAAGATATCGCCCATGGCGGCGAGTTCGACGCCCTTGGACGAGGCGGCGCAGTCAATGATGCCGGCGCCGGTGCCGCGCCCGCCGCATCCGATCAGCCCCACGCGGATGGTGTCGGACCCTTGGGCGTATGCATGCATCGAGCCCGACAGCAACGACGCGGCGCCGGCGGCCGCCGAGGTTTTCATGAATGTCCGGCGGGACACGCCTTGGGAATTCGCGGTTTTCTCGGAGTCGTTTTGCATGATGCGCCCTTTTTGTTACTCGCCTTTCCATGACAACTACTCCCCAGGATAGGCATTTGGCCGGTCCGGCACAAGGTCGGTCCGGCACAAGCCGGACCTTGAGGCACATTCGCCTCCGGCGAATGTGCATGGTCATTTGGTACAGTCCTCATTCACTGGCTTGGCCCGGCGCGGTGTTCCAGCGCCGACGACTGTGCATAATTCGCGAAGCGGATTGTGCTTCAAGGTGGCGGCGCCAGCCGCCACCGCTTAGCCCGGATATCTCACCGGGTTAGCGATCGGGTCCGGGCAGGAGGCTGTCGGCGGGGCTGGCGGAGAAGCTGAGGATGTCGCGCATGTTGGGCAACGAGGGGTTGGTCTGGATGATGCGCCAGTCGCCTTCACGCGGGGTGAAGTAGACCCAGACCTCGCCGTTCCCTCTGGGGAAGTGTGCGGGTATGTCGGCGAAGCGGCCCGTTGGGTCACTTGCCGCGTTTCCGGCGAAGCGGCAATAGAGCAGCACGCTAACCTGCCCGGTGAGGTCGTAGGCCGAGAAGTCCCACTGACGAATCTGCCGATCCATCCGGCACGCATCGTAGCGCTCGAAGAACCATTGGTAGGCCCGGCGGACATAGGGGCGCCGCCAGCCTTGGGGGTCTTCGTAGTCGGCCGCATAGCGCTGGATGACCCCGGACAGGTCTTCCTTGGCGAAGGCGCGGTCCCAGGCCTCGATTTCGCGCGCGATGGCGGCGGCCGTGGCGCGCTGGCCGTCGAGCACGCCGTCGATGTTGGGCCAGACAGGAACGCGGCCGGCGGGATTGCCCGCGGAGGGGACGAGGGGCTGACCCTCGGCGAAGCTGAGCATCGGGGCGAGCACGATTTCTTCGACGATGCGGCTCTCGACGTTGCTGAGGGTCAAGTACTCGCCGTAGCCGACGGTGCCTTCGTAGGGCTCGACGTCGTCGGTGAGGGTGGTGACGGCGTAGGCCACGGTGAGGTTGCGGTCGGCGTCGGTATCGAAGTACTGGCGTTCCAGGCCGACGTTAGCCAGGAAGGTGAACTCGGTGGCGGGCTCGATGCGCCGATGCACCTTGTAGGCTAGGTCGCCCTCGCGGAACGGCCAGGTCAACACGACGCCGGTTTCCTGGCGCTTAGCCACGGCGCCGCGAACGGGGGCAGGCGCCTGGGCGACGCGGAACGTCTGGGACTCGAGTTGGTTTTCGCGGGTGTTCATGACAAACGTGCCGCGTCCCACACGGGCGACGAAGGCCGTGCCTTCGCCGTCGGCCGGGCTGTGGGCATTCAGGAGGTCACGCCACGATTGGGGGGAGTTCTGGACGCCCGGGGAGACCACCGTGTCGAAGAGGGAACGGGCCTCGGGCGGGGCGCGGGCGGACAGTATGGGCACCCAGTAGTGGCGGCCCGTGTTGAGGATCAATTCGGCGACTTGGCCGGGCCGCTCCATGCCGTAGGCGCCGCGCATCAGGTTGCCCTGGTCCAGGATGCCGTCGATGTCGCGCAGGTTGAAGTGGAAGTCCAGCGGCGTAGCGGAGGGCGCGAGTTGATAGGCCACTTTGGTTTTCTTGTGCACGAAGTCCTGGCGGGCGATGAGGCCACGGGCGATGAGGCTGGAGAGCGTCGGCCGAATCGCGTCGTCCCAGTAGACGCGGTTCGCGCCAAACCATAGATCCTGGTCGGCGGGGAATGAGTAGACGGAGGCGCCCGTCATGGCGCCGTTGAGGATCATGGCGCGGTAAAGGGCCGCGGGCATCGCGGCGCTCTCGGAGACGCCGAACACGCCGGGTTCGATGAAACGCGCGTCCCGATACCAGGCCGAGTCGGGGCCGACGCCCCATTGGTCCACGGCGCCCTCGAGCCACAACCCCAATACCGCCGATGTCTGCGGTACGGTGTGGGCGCCGCGGTACATGACGATGGGGGCGACGTATTCGCGGCACTCGCGGAACTTGGCGTAGAGCGGCTGGCACCAGGTGTTGGACATGACGCGCGGCCAGCGGATCTCGTCCAGTTCGATCAGCATGAGCCGGCCATAGCGGGCTGCGAGACCGGTTGCGCCCACAAGCCACTGCACGACGGGCGGCGTGCCCATCTCGTCGAGATCGCCGAAGGCGTAGTATTCCTCGAAGGGTAGGGCGACGGCCTGTACCGCCTTGATGCAGGTGAAGTCGCGCAACAGTTCCTCGGCGCGCGCAATCGGGTGGATTCGGGCGAGGTTGCGATCGGCCAAGCGGATGACAATGGGCACGCCGGCATCCTGTAGCGCGGCGAGCGCGGCGCGATACCACTCGTGCCGCGCGGCGATGCCGTCGCCGGGGGCCTCGATCTGCATGGCGGCCAGCGGACGGAACTCGTCGGGCAGCGCCTGCCACGCTTCGATGACGTGCCGCGCGTAATCGGCCGCCCCGGTGATTCCGGCCCCGGAATCGCGAAAGACGAGTAGCGGGTGTTCGGGCCGGATCTCGACGGAGAGAGGCGGGTAACCGGCTGCTGAGAGCGGCGCCGCGAAGAGCGCTACGCCTAACGCCAACACAAGCCAGTGCAGTCGACTGAGAAGTTTCGAACGTGTCATGTCCACCTTCATTCGCATGCAGGACGTCTCGAATGCATCGCATGCAGCATTCTATTAATCCTTCGCCCGGCCTTCAGGTTTCCTTCGAGTTTGCATCCCGGGGCGTGTGGCGGGCGATGAGCCCGCCAAGGGCATTCTAGGGCGCGCATGGCGGTGAATCAACGCGGATCAGGTCTCGCTGGCTGCCTGCGCGCGGTAGAGGTATTCGCACAGGGCGTAGAAGGTCCAGGCCAAACCCCAGCGCGTACACAGAAGCCGGTTGGTGAACCAGGGGTACTTGCGGTAGTACGGCAGACCTGTGGCGGGCGATGCCATGTGGCGGCGGGTCCATTCGATGGTGCGCTCCGCGAGTGGCAGAGCGTCGGGGACGAGGCCGCTGAGCACGGCGGGGCACACGATCCCCTCGGTGCAAGCGTGGATGTTGACGGGATAGGTGCTGCGCGTGGTGATCCGGGGTATGCCGTCGTTGGTGAACAGATGTCTCTGGTAGAAACCGAACCCGTGCACGATGGCCTCGCGAATCTCGGGGCGCTGGGTGAATGCGTGGATTTCGTGCAATGAACGCAGGACAAAACCGGTGTGGTGGTGGTCGACGGTGTCGAGCAGGGTCCTTTCGTAATTGGCAGTCGGCGACCACTCGCCGTAGGGCCACGAGCCGTCGGCGCGTTGGCGGCTGAGGGAGAAGGCGAGGCCCGGTTCGGCGGTTTCGCGGTACGACGGGTCGCCGGTGACGGCGGTGGTCCGGAAAAGGTGGGCCACGGCATGCAGATTGGCGTTATGCACAGGCCATTCGTCGACGGGGGTGTAGGAGAAGCAGCGCGTTCCGTCCACCTGGGGCATCTGGTTGATATCCACGAGGAAGAAGTCGCCGATGTTGCCCACGGCATCTCGATGCCGCGCGTCGCCGGTGATCGCGTGGGCCAAGGCGAATGCTTCACCGGCCACCGAGGTGACCACGCCGACCGGTGTGCCGGCGGGCCGGTGGATGCCTCTGCCCGATACGTCGAAGGGATATCCCCAACTCCAGCCCGCGCCGCCCGGGCAGCGGTGTTCGCACAGCCAGTCCAGGTGCTCCATGGCCCGGGTCAGGTGGGTCTCGTCGCCGGAAACCTGGTGGAGGCGCAGTTCGGCATGCGCGCAAAGGGCGTAGGCTTTGGCGTTGGCGGTGGGCGGAATATTCAATAGACGGCGGGCGGCCACGGGGAAAAGATCGAGAAGCAGGCTACTGCCTTTGCGAAGCAGGGGATAGGGCTGCGCGCGTTGCAGGAAGGGGTGGGCCTTCACGTCGAACGGATCGTACCCTCGCAGTCCGTTCTGAAGGATCCACTCCTCCAACTGGGCGGTCCAGCGCCGCGCCGCGTCACGATCCCCGTCTGTCCCTGCTGTCATTCGCCCTCCGCATGCCCTCTGCTTAGGCTACTGCGCACACCATAGCCATTTCAAGCCTCGCAGGCTAAGAGGCATTCACGGAATTGATGTTGGTGTGTATTGGCAGGGGTTGCGGGGTGTGCGGATTGCCATAAGCCCCATCGACCTCGTCAGTGCCCTTATTAAACCCAAGGCCCCAGACCCGATAACCGGTCGCTCCTCTGGGATCGCGCTATTTTGCAAATGCCTCAATCCGCACTCTCCTATCCTCATTTTCGACCGCTGGTTGCGTCTCGGCCGTAGAACTGCACGGGAATCGTGGAAAATGCGAACGCTTGGGCTCAGGCGCGCCGAGGCTGACACGTCGAACATCAAAGCAGTACAATGCAGCCCAGTAAGATATCCAGTCTAAGGGAGAACTCGGTGAAAAGCCTGTTCGTTATTATTGGGGCCTTCCTCTTTGCGGCTGCAAGCTTCGGCGAAGCCGTGGAAGAGATGTGGCACTACGACGCGGCAGGGGGCGTGGCCTGCCTGCCCCTCGTGACAGACCACAACAACGACGGCCAGCTCAGCGTTCTCGTCGTCGAACATGACACGGGCATGGTCCGCGTACTCGACCACGACGGACAGTTCATGTTCCGCCTGCCACGCCCGAACGCGCTGTCCGGATCCGTCGTCTCAGCCGGCCGCCCGGGCGTCTTCGCGTTCCAGGAGGTCACCGGACGCATCCACCTCCTCGACTACCGAGGCTACCACGTCTACAACGCACCCGTGGACAGCAGGCCCGCGCGCAGCGCGGGGATGTGTATGGCCGACCTCGACGGGGATGGCCAAGCGGAAGTGCTCCATGCCCGGCGCGACGGCGTCGTGACCGCCTTCGACCAGGAACTCGTCCCCCGCTGGCGGGCCTATCTCGGAGCGCCCATCGTTGCACCGCCCGCCGCGGCCCCCGTGTTTCTCGACTCTGCCGCGGTCTACCTCCGCACCGCGGACGGAGCCCTGAGCGCCTTCGATGGACGCGGCAAACCCCTGTGGCGACGTTCCATCACGCGAGCATGTACCGCCCCGATCCCGTACGCGACCGCTCCGCTCATCGTCCAACTCGCCGGCAAACGGCCGACTGTGCTCATCACCGGCGCCGATGGCCGGCTCGTGGCCGTCGACGCCATCGATGGCTCCGTTACTTGGGCGGTTCAGGTGGGCAAATCCGCCGCCGGCGCGCCCGCCATCGCCGACGTCAATGGAAACGGCACGCGCGAGATCGTCGTCGTGGACGCACGAGGCAGTATCGCCGTCATCGGTCCCGATGGGACCATACTGAGGCGTTCATCGCTGCCGTCCGGCGACTACGTACCGCGTCCGCTCGTCGCGGATGCCGATGGCGATGGCGAAATGGAGATCATCATCGCACGCCGTCCCTGGGAAATCGTCGTTGCATCGCTCGATGGCCTGGTTGCGACAACGGCGTCTCTGCGCGGCGGCGCTAGCGAAGGACTCGTTTTACACGACATCGATCGGGACGGCCGACTCGACCTCCTTGCCGCAACCGACTGCGGACGTGTGCATTGCTTCTCGACCCACGCGAAGACGGGCTGGACACACCCCTACGCCAACGCGTCGCTCAACGGCACCGTGCTCCCCATCACCCCGCAGCCCAGACCACCGGTACAACGGGTCCGCCGACGCGTCCACGTGCGCTCAGTCACCCTAGGGGAGAATACCGTAGGCGGAACCTTCGCTACCGCCTACGTGCGCATCAAAGAAGAGAAACACGCCCGGCACGCCCGGCTTACACTGCGCCGAGAAGAGGCCATCCTGGGTTCCGCCATCCAGCCCCTCACCGGCAGCGGGCTCAGCGTGCCCTTCCTCACCGCCGAACGAAACACACTCCTGCTCGACGTCACGCTCCTCGACGAAAACGGCGCGGTGGTGGCCGCGTCCACCGGCGTGCCTATCCTGTCAGACCCCGTCGAACTGATCGACATGCCCCCCATCGACCCATTTCTCAAGGCCCTCGACGCACACGCAGCCCGCTTCTCGCTTCCCACAAGATGGTGGCCCGCCGACGCCAACGGAAAGCGCTTCCGCTTCATCACCAACGTGACACCGGACGAATGGACGGCGCGAGGAATCCATGCGAAAACCTTCATCGACAACGCGAGCCCCCACCCCTTCGGCCTGACGGCCGACGCCGCGCAGCCCTGCGCCCCCGCTGTATTCGCGGCCACGCGAGCCCAGGCCCGCGCTCGAGGCCTGCCGTGGACACTCCAGATCGACAACACCTTCGCCGGAGCCATCACCGACACGGCCTACGCGCCACCCGACACCGGACCCCAATGGCAGCCGCCCGCCACGGCAACCGGCTTCGACTGTGGACACTCGCCCTCGCTCGAGTTTCGCCTGGCCATGACGGGCTATCTCGCAGGCGCATCCGCACTCGCACGGCCGCCGCAGCACGCCGGCCTGGGCCTGCTACATGAGAAGACGCCTGGACAGTTCACTCTCGGCCCCTTCGGCGGAATCGCCAGCCACATCGATGCCTTTGCAGCCCTATACCCGCAGCCTGGCGCACCTTACACGCCCGTAGCACTGGTCATCGACACCACCAACCCGGAAACGCCGCTCGCGGAGAACGAACTCGTCCGTCATGTCTTCGCCTACGACGGC
>JAACEL010000232.1 GCA_011682535.1 Nitrospiraceae bacterium
TTGAACGAGATCGATGCTCAACTCATCACCGCTCTCGACAAGCTGGAGCCGTTCGGTTGCGCCAACCCGGCCCCCGTGTTTTGCAGCCACGGCGTCACCGTTATTCGCAATTCCGTGCGCGAACTGCGCGGCGGCCACATTCGCTTCACCGTGAAGCAGGACTTGAGAACGCTGCCCGCGGTGGGTTTCCGCATGGCCGAAGATGTCCCGCCCGACCTGGGTGCGCGTCCGCTCGACATCGCGTTCAGTCCGCGATTCAACACATGGCGTGGCGAGACGACCATTCAGTTGATTCTGAAAGGCATCAAACCCATCGACGCGTAGCCACCTCGGCCGGGATTCCCCGCAACGGATCTGGTATCATCCTGGCATGCCAAACTGCATCGAGACTACAAGCCTGACAAAGCGGTTCGGATCGACCGTCGCGGTGGACGGGCTGTCCATCGAGGTGCAGTCGGGCGAGATCTTCGGGCTGCTCGGCCCCAACGGCGCCGGGAAAAGTACCACGCTCTACATGCTGTCGGGGCTGATGCGGCCCTCCGCCGGCAGCCTGACCGTGTTGGGCAAAGACATCCGGAAGGATTTCCTCGATATCGCCGCGCGGATCGGCGTCGTTCCCGAGCGGCCCGTTTTCTACGACTACCTCTCCGCGCGTCAGAACCTGATGGTCAGCGCCCAACTCGCCGGGCGATCCCTCACGCTCGATCGCGCGCTGGACCGCGCCGGGTTGCTCCACGCCGCCTCGAAGAAGGTGCGCACGTTCTCTTCGGGGATGCGGCAGCGGCTTGCCCTCGCTCAGGCGCTCTTGCTTGAACCCGAGTTGCTCATTCTCGACGAACCCGCCAACGGCCTCGACCCAGAGGGGAGCCGGTGGATGCTGCAACTGTTGCGCCAACTGGCCGATGAGGCCAACGTGACCATCGTCTTCTCCAGCCACATGCTGCACGAGGTGGAAGCCCTTTGCGACCGCGTGGCCATCATCAGCCAGGGCCGCCTGATGGCCTGTGAACGCACGGACGCCCTGCTCTCTTACGACCAGACCCGCGTCGAGGTCTTGCTCGACGCGCCCGAGGCCGCATCGCGCAAGCTCGACGACCAACCGTGGACGGTGTCCGTGTCTGTGCGCCCCGGGCGCATGGAAGTCGTCCTGCGCGAGCCCAACACGCACCAGCTCATCGCGTTTCTAGTGAACGCGGGATACCGCGTGTCCGGGGTAATCCCGCAGCGTCGAACGCTACAGGACTACTTTCTCAAGGTGTTGAACTCATGATGGACCGCGTCTGGAACGCATACCGGGTCGAGATCGACAAGGCGCTCCGCCGCAAGTTGACGTACGCGGGCCCGCTGCTGGTAGCCATCGCGGTGTGTCTGATGCCACTGGTGCGTGAGATCGCTCGAGACGGCGTGGGCGACTACGGGTTCGTGGCCTACGCCACGCCCGTCGTACTCAATCTGCTCGGCCTCTTCTTCCTGCTGACTTATTGCGCGGGCCTCATCTCGACGGAACTGGGCAGCGGCACCATCTGCCTGGTGGCCGTACGCCCACTGCGGCGGCAGGAATTCGTACTGGCCAAACTGGCCCTGGCCCTCA
Organism: Nitrospiraceae bacterium; assembly: GCA_011682535.1. Classification (GTDB taxonomy): domain Bacteria; phylum Hydrogenedentota; class Hydrogenedentia; order Hydrogenedentales; family SLHB01; genus JAACEL01. Next base: position 1,592 of record JAACEL010000232.1, read on the forward strand.
CCTACGCCACCGTCCTGGCCGTCTTGACCGCACTGCTGAGCTGGGGCATGGCGGCGGCCTTCGGCGACTTGACCGGCGTCAGCTTCGGCGGCGAGATCGTCTACACCAATCTCGACATGCTCACCGCCTATCTTCTCGGCCTGGCGCTCAGCCTGCCGCCTCTGTTTGCCGCGGCCGCGTTCGCCGTGATGATCTCCTCGCTCACTCGTTCGTCCGGGGCCGCCGTCGCCTGCACCATCGGCGTCTGGCTGCTGATGGACACCGTCAAGCACCCGCTGCGCATCGCCCCTTACTTGTTCTCGACGTACATCGAGACGCCCTGGCAGGTGTTTGCCGGCCGCTGCAACGGCCTGGACTACGCCTGGTCGCCCGGCGTCTGGTACTTGTTGGGCGCTTCGCTGGGCGCCCTGTGCGTCTTCTCCGCCGTGTCGATGGCGGCCCTTTCCGCCAGGAATCTGCGAGTATGGTAGGCGTGCTGCCAGCGCTGGTGCTGGGCGCCTTGTTCTTCTCCGAACAGGAAATCCCGGGACTGGCAGTGGATGTGGACCGGTGGACCGGGCGGCCCACGGAGAACTTCCGCCATGCCGACCTCGATGGCGATTCCTTTGTGGACCTGGTGCTGCCTCGGCACGTGTTCTTCCAGGACAAAGGCGTGTTCTCCGAGGAGAAGTCGGCGCCGGTCCCCGAGACGGCCTCGGCCGACGTATGGGAAAACCGCCTCTACCTGCGCCGCCCGGACGGACTGCGCGTAGTGGACTGGGATGGCCAGGCCTGGCGGGACGTACTGGTCCAGGATCTTGACTGGCCGAGGGCACTTCGACAGACAGCGCCGCGGCAGAGGGCATCGGCGGAGCCGGCCATACGCTTCACCCGCTTCCTGCACGATCTCGACGCTGATGGCGTCCCGGAGATCGTAGCGCCGGGCGAAGACGGTATCCACGTCTATGCCATGCGCGACGGACGGTACGACGAGACTTCGTGCCTCCGGGTGTATCCCCCGCTCCAGTTGACGCCGCCCGCCCAGACCCTGTGGCCGCCAGACGCGCGCGAGATCGTCGCCCCGGCGCGCGAGGAAAGCTGTGAGTATGTCCTGGAAGGCACCAGCCTCTGGGTCATCACTTCGGCCCCCGCCTTCCCCGATTTCCGCGTCCGCTACCGCCTCACCCACTACGTACTCAACCCTGAAAACGGGTTTGCCCCCCAACCGGAGAGCACCCGGCAATACCTCAGCGAGCCGCTCCCGCAATATATGCGGCCGCTCAGGCTGCGCCCCGGCGATATGATGGACTTTGGCGGGGGCGACTGGAACTACTCGAGGACATCGGCCCTGCCAATGCCCATCCATGTTACCTCCGCGAGTACGGACGGCGGAAAGACCGTGCAGACGGTGCGCAGCGTCTGCATGAACCCATGTAGCTTGTTCGTGGACTACGACGGCGACGGGGATCTGGATATGGTGACGGAGTCGTCCTCTTTGTTCGACGGAGGCATACGCGAAACGGTGAGCCGCTTCCTCACGTCGAACGTCGTGGATCATGAGTTGCGCATCCACTTGCAGACACCCGGCGGACAGTTTAGCAAGAGGCCGGATATCACAGGGCGATTCACCATCCGCTTGGACGCCCCGCCCATCCGCAGCAAGGGATTGTTCTGGGACTATCGGTTCGGAAACCTGTTCAGCGTGTCGGGCGACTTCGACGGGGACGGGAAGCGCGACGTCGTGGTTCACGACCGCCCCAAGCGGCTCGCCGTGTACCTGAGCGAAGGGAACGGCTTTGCCGCCAAGCCCGTGGCGACCGTCGCCGTGAGCCCGCAAGCACGCTTCGGTGTCACCGACATCGATGGAGATGGGCGTAGCGACATCGCCGTGCACTGGTCGGCGGAGCCGCCGGACGGCGGCGCCCTCCAAAACCGCGTCTTCCTCACGAGGGAGGAGATGCCATGACCTTGCTCACCGCGCTGGCATCTTCTCTGTACCTGGCCTCCCTGTTCGACGTCCAGCGAATCCCCCTTGACAATCCCCGGGCCGACATCTTCGTAGCCCCGGCGGATGCGGACCAGACGGCGGATATCTTCGTCCTGGATGGCCATCTGTTGACGGCATATCCCAGCGCGCGCGGCCGCTCGCCCGTGCATGTGGTGCTGCCCGAGGGAACCTCGGGCTTCGACATCGCCGACATCGACGGCGACGCCCGCCCGGAGGTCATCGCCGTGTGCGGGCCCCGCGTCGTACGCCACGCGCTGGACGGAAGCCCCCCGGGCACGGAATCCATGACGCTGCTGGAAATAGAAACGCAGCTCTCCACTCCGGCGCCCCTTCCCTACCCCTACGTGCTCACCATCGAACGGGAGGGGGAGACCTTGCTGGCCCTGCCGTGCGAGGACACCTTCGAGCTTCGAACCATGGACGGCGAACTACGGCAGGCCTACCCCTTCGGCAAGGACGCCCCCCAGCGCGTCTCTTACGGCGCACCGTTCGAAGCCTGGGACGTGGAACCGGCTCGCCTCGGTAGTCCGGGCGCCTTGGAGGTCACCATCCACCGCCACATCGAATTCGAACCGGACTGGCGCGACGACTCCCTGCCCGTCGGCGTGCGCAGCTACGGACTTGGCCGCCGCTATGGCAAGCTGGGCGCCCAATGGTGGTCGTGGTTTCCGCTCAAGACCGACGGAACAACGCGGGAACGCGTGCTATTTTCCCCCGCCGCCACCGGGCGTCAGGATACGCTGGTATGGATCCGCCGGTCCGAATCCGACGCAGCCGACATCAGCGAACGCGACGTTCGCATCGGCCCCAAGCGGCGCTATCCCGGCGTGCTGGGCGACTTCGGAGAGGATCTGCCCGACTTCAACGCGGACGGTTACGCCGACTTGCTGCTGTGCCGAATTCCCGAACCCGGCCTGTCGGTGGGCGGAGTCACCCGGGCGCTGACGGGCACAACCTGGCCGACGGACGTCACCGTCCACCTGTATTCGCCAGACAAGCAGCGCTACGAACCCCGGCCCGCCACACACGTGCGGGTGATGGCGCCACTGACGTGGTACCTGTTGACGGGACAAGGACGCCCACTCCCCCACGCCGTGCTGCGCGATTTCGACGGCAACGGCCAGACCGATCTCGCCTGCCGAACCGCTCAGGGACGCTACGCCTTCTGGCTGTACACGGAAGCGGGCTTCCCACGCGACCCCGACTTCGCTGTGTCGCTCGACGGCGACCTGGAAGACGTGGTCTTCCGCGCCAGCCTCGACGGCGGCCCCCGCACCAGCCTCGGACTCCGCACCAAGGACGCCCTCATCGTGCTGTACGCCGTCCCACCCTCGGGGTCATTGGCCACGCCCTAACCCGCATCGCTCACCAAACGCTCTGCTGCGAGCAATGGTGAGCAATGGTGAGCGATGCGGGCTAAGGACTCTGGCCGAAACAGTGAATCCGGTGGGTTCCTACACTTTGGAGACGCTACGATGCGAAATCCGACGTTGGCGGCCTCCTCAAAAAACGTGCATTATGGCGGGGCTATTTGGTACATTTTGCCTTTCTGCATGCACGCGAAAGTCGGAGATGAACGGTGAAAAGCGACGATATCAGGGCCAGCTTCCTCGATTTCTTCAGGCAACGGGACCACGTGGTCGAACGCAGCGACACAATTGTGCCCTCAAACGACCCCAGCCTGCTGTTCTCGAGCGCAGGCATGGTGCAGTTCAAGCCTTATTACACCGGTGAGGCACCGGTTCCCTATCGCCGTGCGGCGACGTCGCAAAAGTGCCTGCGCGCAGGGGGCAAGGCCAATGACCTCGACGAGGTCGGCAAGACGTCGCGCCATCTCACCTTCTTCGAGATGTTGGGCAATTTCTCGTTCGGCGACTACTTCAAGCGCGAGGCCATCCAGTGGGCGTGGGAGTATTCGACGCAGGTGCTCAAGCTGGACCCGGCGCTGATCTGGGTGTCGATCTACGAGGATGACGACGAGGCGGAGGAGATCTGGAAATCGGAGGCCGGCCTGCCCGCCAACCAAATCGTGCGCCTGGGCGCGAAGGACAACTTCTGGGGGCCGGCGGGCGACACCGGGGCGTGCGGTCCGTGTTCGGAACTCCATCTCGATCGGGGCGAGGCCGCGGGCTGTGGCGAACCCGACTGCGCGCCGGGTTGCGAACGCTGCGAACGCTATCTCGAGTTCTGGAACCTCGTGTTCCCGCAGTTCGACCAGCAGGCCGACGGGTCGCGTCCGCCGCTGCAGAACCGCGGCATCGACACGGGAATGGGGCTGGAGCGACTGGCCGCGATCCTGCAGGACAAGCCGACGGTGTTCGACACCGACGGCCTTTTCCCTATCATCGAAGCGACGCAAGCGCTGTGCAAGGTGAAGTATGAAGACAACCCGGCACCGTTCCGGGTGATCGCCGACCACGCGCGCGCGCTGTCGTTTCTGATTGCCGATGGGGTGCTGCCGGGCAACGAGGGCCGGGGCTACGTCGAACGCCGCCTATTGCGGCGTGCGGCGCGGTTCGGGCGGGAATTGGGCCTCGATAAGCCGTTCTTGTATGAAGTTACCGGGACGGTCGGTGAACTCATGGGCCGCCAGTACCCCGAGTTGAACGAGAAGCGCCTGCAGATCGAGAAGGTCATTCTGACGGAGGAGGAACGCTTCGGCAGCACGCTGGCACGCGGAATGGACCTCCTCGAAGACCTCTTTGAAAAGATGGACAAGGCCGGTGAGACCGTCGTGCCGGGCGAGGAACTCTTCCGCATGCACGACACGTTCGGGTTCCCACTGGACTTGGCCACGGACATCGCCGAGGACCGCAACTACGCCGTGGATCGCGATGGTTTCGACGCCGCCATGGCCAAGCAACGCGACCAGGCGCGTAGCGCGTGGAGGGGCAGCGGCGAGCAGGCGTTGGCGCCCGTCTATCGGCAGGCGTCGGACGAAATCGGAGTCACGGATTTCGTGGGATACGACACCGCCGCATGCCCGGCCAAGGTCGTGGCCATCATCCGCGACGGCGCCCGCGTCGAGGCATTGAGCGACGGTGAAACGGGCGAAATCGTGCTCGACAAGACACCGTTCTATGCCGAGTCCGGCGGCCAAGCTGGCGACACGGGCGTGCTGGAAGCGCCGGACGCCGACGTACGCGTCGTGGGCGCCAAGGCGCCGCTGGCCAAGATGACGCTACATGATGCCCAGGTGACGCGCGGAACCGTCCGGGTCGGCGACGAGGTGCGTGCGCAGATCGACGCGTCCAAACGCCGCGCTACCGAATGCCATCACACAACCACCCATCTGCTCCAGGCCGCTTTGCAGGACATCCTCGGCGACCACGTCCATCAGGCCGGCTCGCTTGTGTCGCCCGAGCGGCTGCGGTTCGACTTTACCCACTTCGAGGGTATCGACGCCGCCCGGCTGCAGGATGTCGAGCGCATGGTGAACGGTTTCATCCGGGCCAACATGCCCGTGTCGATAAGCTCCATGTCGCTGGCGGAAGCCCGCGAGGAAGGCGCGATGGCGCTGTTTGGCGAGAAGTACGAAGACACCGTGCGCGTGGTCCGGGTAGACGACATCAGCATGGAGTTGTGCGGCGGTTGCCACGTCGGCCAGACCGGCGTCATCGGTTACATCAAGATACTGGCCGAGTCGTCCATTGCGTCGGGCGTGCGCCGGATCGAAGCCGTGTGCGGTGAGCCCTGCGTCGACGTGATCCAGGAACGCGATCGCGCGCTGTCGCGCATTGCCTATCTGCTGAATACGAACCTCGAAGATGTGCCGGGGCGTCTTGAATCGCTTATGGACGAAAACAAACGCCTCGGCCGCGAGGTGGCGAAGTGGAAACAGGCGGCCGCGACCGGCGGCGCAATCGACCACCTCTCCAAGGTTCAGGAAGTGGGCGGCATCCGCCTGCTCGCCATCGACGTCGCCGACCAAGACGCCAAAGCCCTGCGTCTGGTGCTGGACAACCTGCGCGATCGGCTCGGCTCGGGCGTGGTGGTGCTGGGCAGTGCGGCGGAGGGCAAGGTGTCGCTGTGCGTGGGCGTCTCGAAGGATCTCACGTCGCGTATCAAGGCGGGCGACATCGTCA
>JAACEL010000233.1 GCA_011682535.1 Nitrospiraceae bacterium
TCCGCACTCCGCAATAGACTCGCTACCACAGGCTCAAAGGAGCATAACAGACATCGTACGTCTCCCATGGCCTACTCTTACCCGCCGATTTGGGGCCGTCAGGCCGAAGCGCCTAGCTCTACCCCAAACTGCTCTCTGGCGACTTGGTCCAGCACGTGCAACAGAGCGCTGGTCTCCATCTCGGCCCCAAGGCAGCGGAAGAACTCGAGACACGCCCGGCACACGTGCGGCGCCTCGAACGCCAGCGCGAAAGCTTGCAGGCTCCGACGCTCAGCGCACAGGCAGCCCGGAGCAGTCTCGTGCAACGCGAAATCCTCCCACACGATAAGCGGGTTAAGCACCAGCGCCCGCCAGTGCAGCAGTCCCAGCACGCCGCACGTCAGCAGGTAGGTTTCCGTCCGGATACCTGCGTAATGCGCAATGCCCTCGCTCTGTTCCGTGGACACGACAACCCCCTCGGCCGGGTCGGCCCAGTATGGAGCATCGGGCGAGCCATCCATCAGGCGCAACTGCACACACGCTTCTCCCCCCCCGTTCACGAACAGGAATCTGCTCTGCACACGATTGCCCAACCGGCACAAGCGAGCGGCGCCCGCGCATGCCCCCAACACCGAAACGGTCAACATCACAAACAGCCTCCTTTGCCCTTCGCCATTAGAGACGTGCGCCGTCCGGAGATTCGTGCATCCACCGCCAAAGCGCCCCCGGCCTGCGGGGCACCCATCGTTCGGGATCCGGTCCCCGCATCGCCGGTTAACTCCGCCGTGGCGCGGCGCGGTTGCTTTACATTTCCCCACCGGTGTGATAGCCTCTGAGAGGCTTTTAAACCGGGGATAACGATGATACGATTCGCTGTCCGAGTAGTCCTGCTGGCAGCCCTCGCCACAGGTTGCGCCACCCAGACCGGCGTCGTGCGCGACGGCGAAACCTACGGCGTGACAAAGGGGGCGTTCCGCGGGCGTTGGTGGAGTTATTACGAGCGGGGGTGCTCATACGCCTCGGGGGGATTCTACACCGAAGCCGAGGCCGACCTGCGCCAGGCGCTCGTCGGACGCACCCGGGACGCGTGGCAAGCCCGCACCTACGGACTGCATTTCGTCGAGTATTTCCCCAACCGTGAACTGGGGGTCGTCAGCTACCACGCCGGACGCCTGGACGAGGCCCAACAGTACCTCGAAACTTCCTTGAGCCAAATCGACACGGCCCGCGCCCACCATTACCTCGACTTGGTCACCAAGGCCCGCATTGCCAAGGGAGACCTGCACGACGCCAACGCGCCGACCGTGACGATGTCGGGAACCGTGCCCGTCATCGCGTCGCGCGAGCTGGCGCTCGACATCCGCGCTACCGACGACATCGGCGTAGCCCGTGTGACGGTAAACGGACGCGCGATTCCCCAACGTGGCAGCGCCGCCGAACTGCGGTTCGCGGACTCGGCCCTCCTCACGGAGGGTTCCCACGAGATCGCGGTTGAAGCGCGCGATCTCGCGGACAAGTCCACCACCCAGACCTACACCGTCGAAGTCGACCTCACCGGACCGACCATCGGCCTCTTCTCCCCGCGCGACGCGCTGGTCACCGAGGACGCCTTGGTTCATCTGGAAGGCACGTGCGTCGACAGGAACGGCGTCGTCTCCGTAACCCTCGATGGCCGCGCGCTGGAGAAATCGGAAGGAGGCAAACGCCTCGATTTCTCGTCCGAATTGACCCTGAAAGACGGCGAGAACGTGTTCGTCGTCACCGCCACCGACGTGGCGGGCAACGAGACGCGCTCGGCGGTCCGCGTATTCAAGGGCAAGCCGGCCTCGGCCGCGGCACGGCTCTGGCAAGTGCGCGAGCGGTCGCCCGAGTCGCTACGGCTGGCCGGCGGGCGCACGGCGGCTTCGCTGCTCATGACCACCGCCGCTGCGCAGGATCCCATCGTCATCCGCATCAAATCCCCCGAACCCGACCGCCCCTACCGCCACAACAAGACGTTGCGCGTGTCGGGCGAGGTCATCGCGAAAACGAAGGTCGCTTCGCTGGAAATCAACGGCGAGCCGTTCGAGACGCTGACCGGCGCCCCAAAGGAAACATTCAACCGCCGGATCGCCATTGACGTGGGCGTGGGCGACGATGGCGACGGGGCCATCGTGCCGGTGAAGATCGCCGCGAAGGACGACCAGGGCCACGAGTCGGTCCAGGCGTTCGACGTGTTAGTCCGCCCGGTACAGATGGACAGCCGCGAATCGAAGATGCCGGTGGCGATCCTGGCGTTCGCCGGGGCGGGACTCGAACCGGCCGTCACCGACCTGCTGCGCGTGTCGACGGAAGCCAAGCTGGTCGAAGCGGGCCGCTTCCGCGTGCTCGACCGCACACGTCTGCAAGACGTCCTCACCGAGCAACAACTCGCGGCGGCCCTGGCCGACCCGAACGAAGCCATCAGCCTGGGCAAACTCACGAACGCCCACATCTTCCTGATCGCCGACGTGTTCCCACGCGATGAGACCGGCCTGGAAATCAAATCGCGTGCGATCAGCACCGAAACGTCGGACGTAATCGCCACGCTCGACGTGTTCATCGAAGACCGCAACAGCCGCGAGGCCGTCGAAAACGCCTGTGCGGCGTTGGCGGCCCAGCTCGCGGAAGTCTTCCCGCGTTTGTCCGGAGAATTGCTGGCCGTGCGCCCGAAGGCGGACGGCAGCGAGATGCTGGTCAACTGGACAAAGGAAGACGGCGTTCGCGAAGGCGCCTACCTGCTCGTGGTCCACGAAGACGAGCCGTGGGTGGACGAAACCACCGGCGAAATCCTCGCCGAGGGCGAAATCATCGAAGTCTCACGCGGCCGCATCACGCGCGTCACCAGCAGCGGATCGCAGGCCAAGGAAATCAAGCAAGACACGGCGGAGGTCAAACTTGAGCAGGGCATGGCGGCTATCACTATGTAGTCTGGCCGCGGTCTGCCTGTTCGGGGCGGCCGCGTGGAGCCAGGATATCAACTCGTCCCCGAGTCCGGTGGGCAGCGGCGCGCGTGCCCTCGGCATGGGGGGCGCCTTCATTGCGATCGCCGACGACGCGACCGCCGCGTCGTGGAACCCGGCGGGCCTCACCCAACTCGAACGTCCGGAGTTGTCGCTCGTCTATAGCTGGAAACGCTTCGGCGAGGACTTCTCAAACACGCCACACCTCTCTCCCTACGAAGACGGTTTCTCCATCAATCTCGACGATATCAACTACGCCAGTTTCGTCTACCCCCTCCCTTGGACACTGCTGGGCCGCAACTTCGTGGTCAGCCTCAATTATCAGCGCAAATACGACTTTGACCGTTCGCTCAACCTGCGGTTCCGCGACCTCAACCCGATCCTGGGGCCATTCGCCGGCGCGTCGAGCGTCGTGGCGTCCCAGGTCGACTACGAGCAGAAAGGCAGTCTCAGCGCCCTCTCCCCCGCGTTCGCGTTCGAAGTGACCGACCGCCTCTCGCTGGGCCTCGCCGTCAACATCTGGGACAGCTCGCTCCTGGGCGGCAACGGCTGGGAGACCTCGACCGAACGCCACACCACGGCCCAGACCTTCATCAACCTGCGCGACGGCGGCTTCTTCTCGGGACTCGTGACCGGCTACTGGAACACCTACGAGAAGTACGAGGACGTCAAAGGGATCAACTACACCTTCGGCCTGCTCTACAAACCAACCGAACGCCTGAGCATCGGCGCCGTTTACCACACGGCCTTCTCGACCGACGTCAAGTACACCAGGCTGGATCGTCTCTCGCAGGGCCTGGTGCCCATGCGTTACGTAAGCGACCTGCGGATCGAATGGCCCGGCGCCATCGGCGTAGGCGCCGCCTATCGCTTCCCGAACGACAAGCTGACCCTCTCGCTCGACGTCACCCGCCGCAACTGGGACCGATTCGTGCAGATCGATCGCCGCGGCACCATCGGCATGTTCCCGACACGCAACGGCGCCGCACGCACCTCGCCCATCACGGGTATGGACAAATGGCACAGCCCCCACGACCCCACCTACACGGTGCGCCTGGGCGCGGAGTATGTGTTCATCAACCCCAAGAAAGCCAAGCAGGACTATCTGCCCAGCCTGCGCGCCGGCCTCTTCTACGACCCCGAACCCGCCAGTGGACGCAGGGACGCGTGGTGGGGCGTCAAGCGCGGCGGCGGCGACCCCGACGACTACTACGGTGTCGCGCTGGGCGCCGGCCTGCTCGTGAAGAATCGCGTCAACATTGACATTGCGTACCAATATCGTTGGGGAACCAACGTGCGTAAGGACACCCTCGCCGACGGCGGCGTCTTCGAACGCGGATTCAGCGCCGACGTCGAACAGCATCTCCTCTACCTGTCCACCGTCATCTACTTCTAGGTGCACGGCGGCGCCCTGCGAATCGCAGCGCATACGCTAGGAGAAGGCTGGCGAAGTGTGTCATCCAGCCGCATGAGGCCCCGCGGCCAAACCCAAGAAAGGACGCATGAAATGAAAACCACTGCCATTATCCTGGGAATCGCGCTGACACTGGGCGCCGTTGTCCTGCCCGCCTCTGCCGCCACCAAGTTCGAGAAGTACCAGTACCACATGCGCGAAAACCGCCTCATGCGCGGCACAAAGACCGCCTCGCTTGCCGCCATCGAGACCTCTGGCCTGGCCAAGCCCGGCGCCGGGCTGGCCCACGTGGCCACCATACTGGCCCGCGTCTCCGAAGTAGGCGCCAACAGCGTGTGCTTCCCCTTGCAAGGCATCGACGCCGACGGCGCCGAAGTCTCAGACGAGGCCAAGGACGCCATCAAGCTAGTCGTCAAACAGGCCACTTGGCGTCGCGTGGGCCTCATCTGCCGCGTAACGGTGCCGCTGAAACTCGGAAAACGCGCTCGGCTCGCCTTGGTGCGCACGGCCGCGGACGCCCTTAAGCGGCAAGTCGAACTCATCTGCTGGATCGACGCGGAAGACCCCGCCGACCTCGTGGCCGAGTTCAAAAAAATCGCTCCGAGAGTGATCGTGGCCGCAACGGAAGGCGGCGACGTCCAAGTCGTCAACGAGATCCCCGCACCGTCGGATAAGGGCCCCAAGCTGGTTCTCGGCAAGATCCCGCCCCTCGAACGCCGCAACATCGTCAGCTTTCTCCTTCCCGACGCACCCCAGTCATACGACGCCTTCGACGAAGCCTACACCCACCCCAGCGAACGCCTCCCCTGGACCCCGGACAACTCGCTCCTGACCGAAGAGGAACGCGCCGACGGCTGGACGTGCCTGTTCGACGGCAAGTCGCTGGACGGATGGTGGGTCAAGGGGACCAACCCAAAGGGGTTCGCGGTCAAGGACGGGACGATCGAGTGGGCTGGCCACGGGGGCGAGATGCTCATGACCCACGACCGCTACGACAACTTCATTCTGCGCATCGAATGGAAGATTGTGAAGGACGGCAACAGCGGCATCTTCCTGCGCGCCCCGAGGGCCAACCGCGCCTCCAAGATCGGCATGGAATTCCAGTTGCAGGGCGACTACGGCCTCGAGCCGGAAAAGCACATCACCGGCGCAATTTACGACGTGGCCGCCCCCCTCGTCAACGCGGGCAAACCCGCCGGAGAATGGAACGAACTCGAAGTGACGCTCGACGGTACTAAGATGAAAGCCGTCCTCAACGGCCAAGTGGTGCAGGATCTCGATCTGAACGACAACGACGAACTGCGCCCGCGCCTCCGGCGCGGCTTTATCGCCCTGCAAGACCACGGCCGCTACGTGGCCTTCCGCAACATCCGCATCAAGAAACTGTAGAGGCACAAGATCCTATGTCGCGCACAGCTTGCCGGCGATCCGTGTACGCCGCGCCGTGAAGAAACTGACCCCATCGATCCGCCGCGCGTTGCTGGCGTGGTTCGACCGCGAAGCCCGCGATCTACCGTGGCGACACACCCGCGACCCGTACCGGATCTGGTTGTCGGAGATACTCCTGCAGCAGACCCGCATCGACCAGGGCCTTCCCTACTACGAACGTTTCGTCGAGGCTTTCCCGACCGTTGAAGCGCTGGCGGCCGCGCCGGAAGATCGCGTGCTCAAACTCTGGGAAGGCCTCGGCTACTACAGCCGCGCCCGCAATCTACACAAAGCCGCCCGCCAAGTGGCACAAAGCGCAAGCGAAGAAACCGGCCCCGAGTTTCCGCAGACCGCGGAGGGCTGGCAGGCGCTCCCGGGAGTGGGCCGCTACACCGCCGGAGCCATCGCCAGTATCGCATTCGGCGAACGCGTGCCGGTGCTGGACGGCAACGTCAAGCGCGTGCTCGCGCGTCTGTTCGACATTACCGCTTGCGTCGACACCACCACCACGCTGCACCGCCTCTGGACGCTCGCCGGAGACCTCGTTCCGCCCGGACGCCCGGGCGACTTCAACCAAGCCATGATGGAACTGGGCGCGCTTGTTTGCACGCCCCGCGCCCCGCACTGCGCCCAGTGCCCGCTACGGAAGACTTGCGCCGCTCTGGCCGCCGATACGCAGTTGGAACGCCCCGTGCGGCGACCGAAGAAGGCCCCCAAACGCCAAGAACTCGTCGTCGCCGCCATCCTCAAGAACGGCCGCTACCTCCTGGGCAAACGCCCGCCTGCCGGACTGCTCGCTGGACTATGGGAGTTCCCGTCCGGCCCCGTCGAGAAAGGCGAAACCCACGAACAAGCGCTCACGCGCATCGCCGAAACAACGCTGGAAATCCAGATCGAGGCGAGCGGACTGATCGCCACGGTGCAACACGCCTACACCCATCTGCGCGTGACCATGAACGTGTACGCCTGCCGGCACACCGCGGGGAAGCCACAGGCCAACGCCCACGCCAAACTCAAGTGGGTAGCACGAAAGGATCTCTCCCGTTACCCCCTCCCCAAGGCCAACCACAAATTTCTGCCGCTGCTGACGGTATAGCTACTTCGTCAGCAGGTCCACCTCGTCGAGCGGCAATGTGTCGCGTTTCGGCAGGCGTCCCGCCGACACCGCGGCCGCGTACTTCCGCAGCCATGCCCGGGCCTCGTCCTTCCCGACTGCCGCCGCCAGACCGTCCAACAACGTCGCAGGATCCGCCGGCATCAGCGCAAACTCACGATCCCCCCAGTCCCACGACGACGACGCGATGCGATCGATCAGCCGCGCCGGGGTTACCTTGCGTTGCAGATTGCGGCACGCGATCAGTTTGATCTTGGGGATCTCGCGCCCAGCCCGCGTGACCACGAAATCGCCCGAAGCCACCTGGGGCATCTCCATGCAGTTACGCCTGACCGGCGAGTAGGTGCGCGCGAGGATCTCGATCATGCGGCCTTTGAGCCCCTCCGTCTGCGCCACGGAAAACGTGTGCCGGCGCTCCACGTTGATGATGAACTGCAAGTTCTGCCCGACGCCCAACTCGTGATAACCGCTCAGCCACTGGGTCAGATACGCATAGACCTGCCGCCCCTTCTCCGCGCGGCGATAGCGATCGGGCATGAAGATCCAGCCGCCCCGGAACGGTTTCACCACATGGTTCGGCGCGCGCTGATGCAAGACCTTCAGGTTCTTGTGCTCCGCTTCCGCCACGGCGCTGAAATTGTCGTCCCCTTTCGCCACCACGAACGCGAACTGACGCATCTTCCGTTTCGCGTTCGCCGCGCGCACACGGAAGATCAACTGAAACTTCCCCTCCTGGAACAACTCGAACGCCAGCGAAATGACCGGAGCGTCGCCCAACGCTTCCTGCACGCCCCGAATCAAGAACCGGTCACGGTGCGTCTGCAGCATCCATTCCGTCGCACGCGCCAGCGTCTCAAGCTTGTAGAAACGTTTGATCTCCTGGCCCCAGAAATCGTACATCGGACGAAACCCGCTCCACGTGACCCGCAGCAGCTTCTCATGGCCGCGCGCGCGGCCACTGATGGATTTCTTGCGCCGCTTCTGAGGCGAACGTTTTGATGAGCTACGGGTGCGTCGTGTCTGCATGAGGACTCTCCACAAAGAGAGGGGTTCTGCCGGATACCGACCCAATGGCTACGTAGGGAAAGCAAGCCCACGCCAGCCGGACATAGTGTAGTGCAGCCGATGTAACCAATCAAACCGTGCTCGTCTTTCTTTTCACTGCGGGACAAGAAAGAAGCAAAGAAAAGCGATAAACCGCTTTGCGGTACGTCGGGACCAAGCCGACGAATACAGCGCGGTACCAACGACTACAGCAGGGACATGGGACCGTGCAGAATTCGCGAAGCGAATTGTGCCTCAAGGTCCGGCTTGCCGGACCGACCGCTTGCCATCTTACGCGGGACTGCCGTATGCTTAGCGCCTTGACGGCGAATCGGGGGTGGCAGGGAAATCCTGCGTGCCACGGTTCGCAATGCTGTTC
>JAACEL010000234.1 GCA_011682535.1 Nitrospiraceae bacterium
TTATTCTGGTACGAGCCCTTAGTGCGATCGCCCTGCATGACCACTGATCGGTTATCGCGCGCTGGCGCCTGTGTGTTAGTCTACGTCCTTTAACGACAAGCGAGCCGAAGATACCTCATGCGAATCATGATTACCGGCGGCGGGACCGGCGGACACACGTCCCCGGCGGTCGCCATCATCGAAGAATTGCGAAAACGCGACCCGCGTCTGACGGTGCAGTGGGTGGGATGCCGCAACAGCATCGAGGAACGCGTCGCCCGCCACCACGACATCCCCTTTCGGGGCGTTCCGGTGGAAGGCTGGCCGCGGGGCCGTTCGCTCAGAAAGCTGTGGGCGGCCGCGAAACTCGCTTTCGGCTGCGCACGGGCAGTGGCGTACACGTTGCGCTTCCGTCCCCAAGCCGTCATCGGCGTGGGCGGTTACGTTTCGCTGCCGTTGTGCCTGGCGGCGCAGCGTCTCGGGAAGCCCACCATCCTCCATGAACAGAACAAGCGTCTAGGCATGGCCAACCAGCTTCTCGCGCCGCGCGCCGCCAGGCTGCTGCTCAGCTATCCAGACACCTTGGGTGAGTACCCGAAGGACAAGGCCATCGTGGTGGGGAATCCGGTGCGCGCCGGATTCGCCCAGCCACCGGAAAAGCCCGCCGCGCGAAAGCGGCTCGATCTCGATCCCGGTATCCCGGTGGTTCTGGTCAGCGGGGGCAGCCAAGGCGCGCACACGATCAACCAGGCGATGATGGATGCGGTCCCCCAATTCGGGGCCGGGGAAATCCAGATTCTATGGATGACAGGCAAGGCGGACGTGGCGGAGGCACGCGCAATTGCCGATGCGGCGCCCGCGCGGGTGGAAACGTTCGCGTTCATCGACGACATGGTGACGGCGTGTGCGGCGGCGGACCTCATCGTGGGCCGGGCGGGCGCGTCGAGCACGGCCGAGGTCGCGATGCTGGGCAAGCCCTCCGTTCTGATCCCCTTCCCCCACGCAACCGACAACCACCAGCATCAAAACGCCCTCGCCTTCAAGGAAGCGGGCGCGGCCATCCTGCTCGATGACGCCGATTGCACCGGCGAGACACTCGCGCGTTTGCTTCGCGAAACCATTGCCGACCCCGCGCGATTGGAGGCCATGGCGCAGGCGGCTACCGGCTTGGCGCGTCCCGCGGCGGCGTCGCTGATCGTAGAGGAGATTCTGCTGTTGGCTTTCGGGGATCGTGCGGCGGGAGCCGCGTAGAACAAGCGCAAGGACGGTTCCCTTCAGGAAATCAGGCTTGGCTATCTCGGCACTTCGCACAGATTCCGCGCAGTTCGACCTGCGCGCGTTCGATCTCGTACCCCTTGGGTAACTCGCGCTTCAACTGGATGCCGTCGAGGGCTTGGGAATGAAGATCGAGTATGAGTCCGCACTGCGCGCAGACGAAGTGGTGGTGAGGGTCCATGTTGGCTTCAAAGCGAGCGCTTCCCGGTATGCCCCCCACGCGCGTGACAAGACGGTTCTCCTCGAACGAGCTTAATGTACGATACACCGTGTCGAGCGAGGTTCTCGGGAGTTTCTTCAAGACCCGGCGGTGGACGGTTTCCACGGTGGGGTGGTCGGTGGCCTGAACGAGTACGCGGAACACTTCGAGGCGTTGCGACGTGAGGCGCAGCCCCTGTTGTTCGCACGTTCGTTCAAAGGCCGCCAGTTTCTCGGCAAGCGCCGCCTTCTCTACACTCATCGACCACCTCCCGGCTCACACGCCCGGCTTCTACTCGCAACGGATTATACATTAAGAACCCCGAACGTCGGGTAGCGCATTGTGGCGCGTCCGCGGTACCCAGGCAAGCGAGCCTGAGCTTGCCGCGCGCGCCACGTGGGAGGTGCCTGGCGATCGGAAAAGGACAGCCTATTGCGCATTTCGTACTCTCCTGCTAACCTGGAAGTGAAGAAATTGCTCGAAACGGCCTAACCACGCCCACAGGACGGGGTATTCCGGATTGCCATAATCAGTGCCGTAGCCGCTTGACATTGCGGCTGGCTCGTTGTCAGAATGATTCCTAAATACATACCTTTCGTTTTCGCCGCCGGTGTTTGAGCGGGGATGAGTGAAGGGCGATCTTCACAGTACCAAAAGCGGACAACAGGAAAGGAAAGCGGAAATGAGCACACAAGATAACTTGCAGGATGCATTCGCGGGAGAGAGCCAGGCCAACCGCAAGTACCTGGCGTTTGCACAGAAGGCCGAGAAGGACGGCTTCTCGCAAGTGGCTAGGCTGTTCCGTGCCGCGGCTGAGGCGGAAACGGTGCATGCCCACGCCCATCTGCGCGTGATGGGCGGCATCAAGGACACCACGGCCAACCTCGAGGCGGCCGTCGAGGGCGAAGGATACGAATTCCAAACGATGTATCCTGAATTCCTGGCCACGGCGCAGGCAGAAGGCAACAAGTCGGCGGAGATCTCGTTCAAGAACGCGCTGGCCGTCGAGGAAATTCACCACGGCCTGTATTCGCAGGCGCTGGAAGCCGTGAAGGCGGGCAACGACCTCGAAGGCGCCACGATTCATGTATGCCCGGTCTGCGGCAACACGGTCATCGGCGGCGTTCCGGACAAGTGTGACGTGTGTGGCGTGCCCGGCAGCAAGTTCATGGAAGTGGTGTAAGCAGGCGAATCGGTTGTGGGCGCAGGCGATCCCTGGTCTTCGTGACGGTGGAGACCGGGGATCCGCGCGCCTGATCGCGGGAGGGCGGCGACATGACACGGGAAAACAGCCAGGAAGCGGTATGCACCGTATGTGGATTCACCGAGGAAAGCGGCCACCCGCCCGATGTGTGCCCGCAATGCGGCGCGACACCGGACCTGTTCGAGATCGCCAGCGCCACTGAAGAAGCTGCGGGGCAGGCCGTCGTATGCACGGTGTGCGGCTTCACACCAGATGATGGAAGCCCTCCTGACGTGTGCCCCCAGTGCGGCGCAACTCCGGATCTGTTCGAGATGCAGGACGCACAGCCGAAGGCCCCCACGGCGCCGCCCGCCACGGGAGCCTATCTGGAAACGTGGGCGCGGGCGGACGACGACTTCGAGCGAAAGTTCGCGCACGTGCGCGAACTCGCGATGCACGGGAAAAGCGAAATCACCCCGATGCGTACGCAGCGCCTCTTCCCCGATTGGGACGACGTGCTGTTCCGGGGCGTCCAACTGAGCCGGATGCCGCTGAACGAGGACGAACCGGTCAACACGAAGACGGTGATTGGCCGCACCGCGGGTCATCCGCTGGAATTGGAGATGCCGTTTTACGTGTCGCACATGTCGTTCGGCGCGTTGTCGCGCGAGGCGAAGACGGCCCTGGCACGGGGGTCGAAGCTGGTCGGGACCGCGATCTGCTCGGGCGAGGGGGGTATGCTGCCCGTCGAGCGCGACGAGGCCGACAAGTACATCTACGAGTTGGGCACAGCGGCGTTTTCGCACAAAGATGAAGCCATCCGCGCAGGCGATGCGGTCGAAATCAAGATCGGACAAGCCGCCAAGCCCGGCCTGGGCGGCCATCTGCCCGGACGCAAGGTCACGCCGGAGGTGGCGGAGGTGCGGGGACTCGCGTCCGGGCAGGATTCGATATCGCCCGGCCGTTACTGCCGCCTGAACGGCCCCGACGATTTGAAGGCGGAGGTGGCGCGAGTTCGCGAACTCACCGACGGCAAGCCCGTCGGCGTGAAGTTGGCGGCGGGACACGTGGAGGCCGACCTGGAAATCGCGCTCGCGGCGGAACCGGATTTCATCACGGTGGACTGTCGCGGCGGCGGGACGGGCGCCGCGCCGCGCTATATCAAGGACAACGTGTGCGTGCCGCCGATCTTCGCGGTGTATCGCGCGCGCAAGTTCCTTGACGACATGTCCAGTCCGGTAACGCTGTGCGTGACGGGTGGTTTCCGCGACAGCGCCGACATCGCCAAGGCCTTGGCCATGGGGGCCGACGCGGTCGCCTTGGCCACGGCATCGCTCATCGCGATCGGGTGCCAGCAATACCGTATCTGCCACACGGGTATGTGCCCCGTGGGCATCACCACCCAGAACCCCGATCTCCGCGCGCGGTTCAACGTGGAAGAATCGACGAAGCGTCTCGTCAATTTCTACACGGCCACGAACGACGAGCTGCGCGCTTTCGCGCGCATCAATGGGCACGACGACGTGCACGGCCTGTGTGTGTCGGACCTGCTCACGGTGAACAGCGAGATCTCGGACCACACCAACATTGAGCACGCGTAGACGCCCCAAACGCCGGGTGGCGCCCTGCCTGACCGTAGCCAAACGCGCCACGTGGGAGCGACACGGCAGTTTCCGACCGTAGATCTCGCTGGACACCAGTGTGCCCTTGCGATATGCTCGGGGTACCATAGTGTATTCTTCCGTTTGGTCGGAAGGGACGTGACCGCAATGCCCATCGCCCGAAATCAACGTCGACATGTTTCCCTCGCTTTGACCGAGACTGTGATCATGCTTCTCGTGGCCTTGTCGTTCGCCGCGGTGGCGGATTCGGCCCACCGGAAGATGATCGAGGCGGATTATCTGCTTCAGGCACAGCGGGATCAGTTGGCAGGGCTGGAGGCGGAACCGGTTACGACGCAGGCCGACGCCGCAGGCGGGTGCGACGGTGTCAAGAACGGCAAGTGGGGCTTCCACACGGGGCCGTCGGATTGTCCGTGGTGGCAGGTCGATCTGCGCAAGCGAAGGGTGCTGGGCAAGGTGGTGGTCTGGAACCGGTGCGACGCGGCGGCGCGCGCCAATCACCTGAGGATCCTACTGTCAGACGACGCCAAGAACTGGCGCACGGTGTATGAACACGCTGGGACGACGTTCTACGGCCAATCGGACGGGAAGCCGCTCGAGGTCGCGTTGGACGGCGAGCCCGGGCGTTATGTGCGTCTTGAGGCCCCGGGCGGCGGGTTCCTCCACTTGGACGAGGTCGAGGTCTATGGGCTCGACCACCCGGATCGTAACCTGGCGCGTGGGCGCGAGGCCGACCAGATCAGCACCTCACAGTGGTCAACGCGCAGCAAGCCGCTTGGGCGGTTCGACCTGATCGAGAGGGTGAGTAAACGTCATCTCGCCGCGCGTTGGAAGCAGCGCAAGGAAATGCTGGCCAATCCGCTGCTGGATTTCGACGACATCCTGTTTACCAAACGCGTGCCGGGTAGTTTCAACCACATGTCGGATCAGTATATCGGCTGGTGGTCGCGGCCGGGTGGCGGCATCTACATTCTGCGCGACTTCCAGTCGGATTCGCCCCGCGAGGAATGCTTGACGGAATCCTTCGCGGAACCGGGCAGTTTCCTGCGGCCGACACTGTCGTACAACGCAAAGAAAGTGCTGTTCGCATGGTGCCGCTACTATCCGAATTTGTCGAGGGAACCGAACAAGTTCGACAAGAACAACGTGCCCGAGGATTCGTTCTACCATCTGTTCGAAATGAACATCGACGGCACGAACGTCCGCCAGTTGACGCATGGCAAGTACAATGATTTCGACGGACGCTACCTGCCGGACGGCCGCATCGTGTTTCTTTCGACGCGGCGGGGCCACGCGCTCCAGGTCGGCCGCGCGAGTGCGGCGCTGACGCTGGCCAAGAACGACTTGCCGGAGGCCTACGTCCGCTGCGGCGGGGGTCCCGAACGGCCTTGCGCAGTGTATACGCTGCACACGATCGACGGGGACGGCGGCAACCTGTGTGCGATTTCGCCGTTCGAGATGTTCGAGTGGACACCGGAGGTGTCGTCCAACGGCACGATTCTGTACTCTCGCTGGGACTACGTGGATCGCGACAACATGCCGTACATGGGCCTGTGGTCGATGAACCCGGACGGGACCAATGCGCGGATCGTCTACGGCAACTACACAAAGAGTCCGCATTGCACGTTCGAGCCTCGGCCGGTGCCCGGTTCGCATAAGATCATCATGACGGCTAGCGGACACCACGCACAGACCATGGGCAGCCTGGTGCTGCTCGATCCCACTGTCGGTACCGAGGGCGCAGACCCCATCACGCGGCTGACGCCTGAGGTGGTTTTTCCGGAAATCGAAGGCTGGCCGACCGCCTACTATGCCAACCCGTGGCCGCTGTCCGAATCGCTGTACCTGGTGTCGTGGGGCGTGGAAAAACTCGCCAACCAGGGCAAGTCGCGTTCGGAGAACGCGATGGCCCTGTACCTGTTCGACGAGGAGCGGGGCCGCGAGTTGCTGTATCGCGACGCGTTGATCTCGTGCATGTACCCCATCCCCCTGCGCCCGCGTCCACGGCCGCACGTGATCGCCGACGTGGCCAATTGGGACGGTCCGCAGGAGGGCACGTTCCTGTTGCTCGACGTGTACCAAGGCCTGAAAACGGTGCAACGGGGCGACGTGAAGGCGCTGCGCATCGTCGCGGTGCCGCCCAAGACGCACCCGACGATGGATTTTCCAAACCTGGGCATCACCAAAGACGATCCCGGCAAGTGCGTGCTCGGCACGGTGCCGGTCGAAGCCGATGGGTCGGCCTATTTCCGTGTGCCGTCGGGCGTGATCGTGTTCTTCCAGGCCCTCGACGCGAACGGTATGGCCATTCAGACGATGCGAAGCGCCACGTATGTGCAGCCCGGCCAACGCGTCAGTTGCGTCGGATGCCACGAATCGCGCACGCAGGCCCCCGCCACGAAGACGGCCATGGCCGCAGGGCGTGAACCCTCGAAAATCGCCACCGGTCCGGAGGGCTCATGGCCGTTACGCTTCGACCGCCTGGTGCAGCCGATCCTAGACGAGAAATGCATGCGGTGCCACGGTCCGCGCGGCAACGAGAAGGCCCTGGACAAGCTCAACCTGGCGGGCGCTAAGGCGTATGAAGCGCTCGTGAAATACGGCAAGCCCAGCCTGTTCGACCACGTGTGGACCGCCTACCGCCGGGGATACTCCATTGAAGGCCAGTGCGCCGCCAGCCAGAGCGCGTTGCTGGAGAAGCTGAACCGCCCGAACGGCCATCACGGCGTCAAGCTCGACGCCGGCGACCTCGAACGTCTCATCACCTGGATGGATACCTACGCCCAGCGCCTAGGGACGTTCGATGACGTGCAGGAGCAGCACCTGCGCGACCTGCGCGAACAGCTCGCGGGGTTGCTCGTCGAAAGGTAGAAGGCGCGGAGGAAGGAAGGGAGGATACAAGTGGAAAGGCCACGTAGTAGCCGTCCAGCGAACCAGAGCGCGAGTAGCGCTTCTTCACAGCCGGATGGCGTCTGCCAGAAGTGTCGGCGCCCTGTGGGCGACGCCGCCACGTTCTGCCCGCATTGCGGCCGGCGGCTGGACCCAGGCAGCGCTTGGTTCTATCATCCGATCTGGATTCTGGTTCTTGCGCTGACCGTGCTGGGCCCCTTCGCCCTCTTCCTCGTCTGGAAATCCTCGAAGCTCAGCGCGATTGGCAAAGCCGTCCTGGCAATCGCGATCCTGGTATACACCGGCCTCTGCGTATTCTTCACGTACCAAATAGTCGCGATGCAACTGGAGCATCTGAGCGAGTTCAATGACGTGATGCGTCGGATTAAATCCCCGTGACTCCCGCCATGACTTAGGGCTCGTACCAGAATAACTCCACCGTTTCCGCATCTCATCTTCACGCCAGCTTCGAGCGCTTCTCAATCGCAAGAACCTCAAAATAGCT
>JAACEL010000235.1 GCA_011682535.1 Nitrospiraceae bacterium
GGGGAGTGGCCGGGGGCGGGCGCCGGCGATGGGACGCGGCCACCCGTAGCGCCGCCAGTTCCCGTCATCCGCGTTCCATCCCTTCTCCGCATTCTTCCACCGCCGTCCCGACCAAGACGCCGGTTGACGTGTCAGGCTATTCGCTGTATTCTCGAAGCGTCATGCCACGAGAGTGGCCGTTTCACATAGCAGGCGCATTGCACACACCGTATGACGTATCGGAGCGAAGGACATGACGAGATCCGTTTCCATAGCATTGGCAGTGGCGGTCCTTGCGGCCTGGAGTGGGCTCTCCATGGCGCAGGGAATCGCCCCGAGTTCCGCACCCATCGCCAAGGACGGCGAGGCCGCGGACGCCCAATTCAAACACGAAGTCTGGGGCCGCACTTACTATGGCGACGGCTACGCCTACGGTCCTACGCTCTGGCGGTCGAGCGTGTCCGTGGTCGACATCGACAACGACGGCGACAACGATTTTGCCTTTCGCGCCCACTACACCGAACCCGCCGTCGTGATGCGCAACCTCGGCACCAGCGGCGCCTTCTATCCCGGCGGCATGCAAGAACTCAACATCTCGAACCCCGACGCCGACATCAAGCTCGACGTCATCTCCGATTTCGGCGACCTCACCGGAGACGGCCTGCCCGACTTGGTCGTGTTGGCCAACCAATTTTCACCGAACGTCACGAAGATCCTGTGGTATACCAACACGGGCTCGGGTTTCACCTACGGCGGCCCGATCTATACCAGTCCCCAATCCACGCTCCCCGAGATGGCCTTCAACCTGGCCGACATCAACAACGACGGCCTGCTCGACCTTTTCTTTATGGAGCCTTTCCTCGAGGCCGCCTCCGACCGCCAGCACCGCGTCTACCAGATGCTCAACACCGGCAGTTCGTCGTCTCCCGCCTGGTCGCCCCCGGTCGAGGTGCGCGCCCTGAGCGACCTCATGCCGCCGCGAATGGTCGACAAAGCGGCCAAGAGCGGCGCCGACACGGCAGGCCGCGATCTCGATACGCGCACCCACGCGCCCAAAGCGTCGTACTCCGTGCGCGTCGCCGATATCGAGGTGGTGGACTGGGACGTCGACGGCCGCCTCGATTTCATGTTCTACGACGCCGAGCACGGTATCGACTTCGTCCGCAATACCGGCACCGCCGAATCGCCGGAGTGGGGGGATGAACTGAACCCGTCCCCCGCGCCCATTCCCTGGCGCCACAACGATCTCGCCGGCTTCAACATCCCCGCGGGAAGCCACGACGACTTCGATGTCGTCTATGGTTCCTTCGCCGTGCGCACCAATTCTGCCGCCTACTTGCCCGACGCCAAGTGGCTCGACGACTTCTACATCGCCATGGACGGCTGGCTGATTACCTTGCGCTACGACGTCGAAGAGAACGCCTACCGGCTCATTCAGGAGAACTCCGTCGAGTTTGGCACCGGTCAAGGTCCCGCCGGCTTCTGGGACTACGACGGCGATGGCGATCTCGACCTGTTCCGTACCGGGATTGGCTCGGGCGACTACGGATCTCTCTTGCTCTTTCCCAACATTGGCACCGTCTACTCGCCCGCGTGGGGAGCACTCACCGCCGTACCCAGTATGTCGCTGCACAAGGGCACGCCGGCCAACTACTATCGCCAAGATCTCTTCACTTTCACGGACTACGACTACGACGACGCCATGGACTTCTTTGTTCAGGGACAAGATGGCGCCGTCGACCGCTATGCGGCGATAGAGCCCATCGCTAAGAACGGTCTGCCTTCCTTCTCGCTCCAGGAAGCCGATTTCGGCGCCATCGTACTGGGCGGGCAGACGGACGTCACGCCGAGAGGTCTGGCGGTGGCCCGGTTCAATGACTACGAGGGCAGTTCCCAGCAGATGATCGCCGCCTATGGTTCGGGGGAAGACGGCAAGATTGTCTATTACGATCCACTTGCGGACACCTTCTTCGACATCTCGGTTGGCGTTCTGCTTGCTCCCGATTTCCTGACCAGTTACGGCGATGGTGACAGCCTTTGGCCCAACCTGATCGAGGGCCTTGCGACCTCCGACGTCGATCGCGATGGACGCCCCGATCTCGTTGTCACCGTGTCCGAAGACAACAACTACTACACCTGTGTTCATCTTGTCTACCGCAATGTGAAGACCGAAGCTTCCTTCGCTTTCGCCCGCCTTGGGTACATCAAGGCCCCCAGCGTGGCCGATCCGAAGGGCGCGCGGATGCTTTCGTTCGCCGACATCGATGCCGACGACGACGAGGATTTGTTCATCGGCCATCAAGTCTACAGTGCTTCCGCGGGCATCCGGCGCAACTATCTGCGCTTCTACCGCAACGACGGCGATACCGGCCTGGCCTATTGGCGTACGCGCGTGGTCTCCGGCCAGGAGTGGCCTATTTCGTGGAAGGGCGAGTTGCCCTACTACGGTTGGATACTCAACGCCAGCGGGGGCGGGCTTACCAACCCGGGGCGTTACCTCGCCGGCTCCAATTCGTCCGTCGTGGACATCATCCAGAGCACCGGCCTGGCTAAAGACGTCCGCGTCTTCATCGACGTGTTGCCACCCGTCGGCGCCGACGAGTCCAAGGCCATCATCATCGTTGGCGGCGATCCCGCCGATTCGCTCTATGGCACTTTCAACGCGCTCGGCGCTTTCGCCTATTGGGTCCTGCTCACCGAAGGGCTCGATCCCGGCAGTATCCGCTTCTTCACCGCCCGAACGTCCACCGACGTCGATGACGACGGTACGCCCGACGTGTACGCCGCGCCCACCCTCGCCGGGGTTCATAACTCCGTTACGTCGTGGGCTCCCGTGCCCGATCGCCTGCTCGTCTTCATGCTCGACCATGGTCAGCGCAACCGCTTCCGGCTCAATGCGAGCGAATACCTTGAGGCTTCCACCTACGCCTCCTGGCTCGACACCCTCCAAGCGGGCGGCGGGCCCCTGGTGACCACCATCATCGACACCTGCGAGGCGGGCTCCTTCATCGACAACCTGGCCCTCAGCAAGGACGCGCAGAAGGCCGGCATTGAACGCATCACGATGACCAGCTCCGGAGTCGGCGCCACCAAGGGCATCGCCTTGTTCGACCGCAGCCAATACCTCAGCTTCTCGCTTGGCTTCTGGCAGCAAGTGTTCAATGGAAGCACCTACGGCCAGGCCTTCGAATCCGCCGCCATCGCCATCAACTCGATCAACCCCCTCCAAGTGCCCCAGATCGACGACGACGGCGACGGCAAACCCAACGAAGCCAATGACGGATTCCTTGCCGATACCACCCGCCCCGGCGCCGACTTCGAGTTCCCCGGATCCGGCGTTTTCATCGGCGAAGTCGCGCCCCCGCAAGCTACGGCCACCAACTCCGCCATCATCTGGCTCGCGGACGTCGTCACCAGCTTCCCGGTCGAAGCCGCCGGCGCCCTCGTCGTGCCGCCCAACTTCCAGCGGCCCTCCCTCAACGGCGACGACGAGCAACCCGTCACCGGGCTCGACTGGATCAGCTTGACGTACAACGCCGCCCAAGACCGCTGGCAGGCCCAGTACAGCGGTTTCACCGAAGGCGGACTCTATCGCGTCCAGTACTACGTCAAAGCCGGCGGGCGCTATCACGCCTCACCCCGCATCGGATTCGTCGACCGCATCGGCACGCCCGACGCGTGGGAGAGCGACAACAGCGCCGGGTCCGCTCAATGGATCCCGATCAACTCCGTGCAGGGACACAATTTCCACGTCAGCGGCGACACCGACTGGGTGCGCTTCACCTCGCCCCACAACGAATCCGCCACGATTGCCGTGATCTCCCCCGCATACCGCAACCGGCCTGTCGTCCAGCTCTACCGGGCTTCCGACCTCGAAGCCAACCCCTCGGCCGCGCCGGTCAAGGAGGTCATCGCCGCCGGACGGGGCGACGAGGTCGTCTTCGAACATCACTTCGCCGTCAGCGATCAGTATCTTGTCCGTATCGCCAACAACACCGCCACCCGCTTTGGCGAAGGCACCTCGTACCTGCTGCTTGTCGCCGTGGGCACCGGTGGCGGTAGCGACCTCGTGCCCACCACCCTCGTGGTATCCGTGTTCGAACAGGGCAGCGCCACACCGGTCTCAGGCGCGAACGTCCAGTTCGACGGCTCCGCCAACTTCAGTACCGGCGCCGACGGCATCGCCCAGTTCATCTGCCCCAGCTACGGCGCCTATGCGCTTCAAGCCACCAAGACGGGCTACGTCACCGAGACCACGACGGTCAATGTCAATAACCTGTTTGAAAGCGTGACCATGAACCTGACCGAGTCCGGCGGCGAAGGAGAGGGTGAAGGCGAGGGCGAGGGTGGTTGCGCCCCCGGCCGGCCCGCCAACACGGTGGGCGATTTCCTGACGCTGGCGCTCGTCGGGCTCGTGCTTCTGTGGCGCCGTCAAGGTGCATCCGACACATTGTCCCCGCCGCGGTGACGGGGGAAGGGAGTCCGTCATCGCACGCATGCCGTAGGCGCACCTAACCCGGTTCCCAACCATGGAGATTCCCGAATGTCCGCAGTGTCTAAGCAAGCCACCCGCCTAGCCCGCATCGCTCACCAAACGCTCTGCTGCGAGCTAGTTGTCGTCTGTCTTGTCATCGCGTCATTCGGGGCGCATGCCGCCGATTCGACGCCGCTGCTCTCCGAGGGGGAGAGCGCCTACAAGATCCTTGTCGAAGAGTCCGCCAGTCCCTCCGAGCAACGCGCCGCCGGCGAATTGCAGCGCTACTTCAAGATCTGCACTGGTGTCGAGCTTCCTGTCCTCAATCAGCCTCCGGAAGATGATGCGCCGCTACTCATCATTGGGGCAGGCAGCAAAGCCAAATCGCTCGGTGTGGAACCGGGTGCCTACGACTTGGGCGACCAAGGCTACGTGCTGCGTACCGTTGCGCCCCACATTGTCGTCGCCGGTTCTCCCGCCGCCGGAACGATGTACGGCGTCCTGGATTTCATCGAGACCGTGCTTGGCGTCCGTTGGCTTGCCCCCGGCGTCGAAGTGACCCCAGCCGCCACGAATCTCCCGATGCCCCAGTTGGACAAGGTTTTTTGCCCGCCGTTCCTGTGGCGCCACACCAGCTACGCCCGGCCCGGACGGGACGACGCCTTCATGGTCACCCAACGCGATAACAACGGTGGCCGAGGCGCGGAGGATTTGCTTGGTATTCAGTACCAGCACGACGGCCGTTGCCATACCTACTTCCGGTATATCTCGCCCGGTGAGTATTTCGACACGCACCCCGAATACTTCTCCGAACTGGGCGGCGTTCGGCGGAAAACCGAAACGCAATTGTGCCTGACCAACCCCGACGTGCTCGATATCGTCACCGAGAAGATGCTCGCGCGCATGGCCAGCCGCCCCGATTACACCCAGTACAATTTCTCCCAGCAGGACTACTACAACGGCTGCGAATGCGCCGCGTGTACCGCCATCAACGAGCAATACGGTACCCCCGGCGGCACGCAGTTCTGGTTCGTCAACCAACTCGCCGAACGAACCTCCAAGGTGTACCCCGACAAGATCATCGGCACACTGGGCTACATGTACACTGAAGAGCCGCCCAAGGGGCTTACGCTACACCCCAACGTTGCCGTGTGGCTGTGCCACATGTTCCCCTCCTGTGACAGCCACCCCATCGCTACCTGCCCCCACAACGCCGACTACAAACGGCGCGCCATCGCCTTCTCGAAGATTTGCTCTCACCTCTATGCCTGGCACTATATCGTCGATTTCGCCCATTACTACAACCCGTTTCCAAACTTCGGCGCCATGGCGGCCGACATGAGGTTCTATCGCGACATCGGCGTCGAGGGCATCTACCTCCAAGGCATGAGCGCCGGCGGTGGCGGCGGCGAATTCAGCCTGCTCCGGCCCTACTACGGCATGAAGCTGCTCTGGGATCCCGGCCTGGATCCGGCCGCCGTCATGCACGATTTTCTCGAAGGCTACTACGGCGCAGCGGCGGACCCCATCGAACGCTACATCGCGCTGCTTCAAACGAAAGTCGATGACGACGACATCCACATGCATCTCTACACCAACCCCGCCCAAGGCTACTTGCCCGACGCGCTCCTCGCCAAGGCCGCCATACTCTTCGATGAGGCCGAGAACGCCGTCGTGGACGACCCCGAGCTACTTGAACGCGTCCGCGTCGCCCGTATGCCGCTTGTCTACGCCAGTTTCTTCCCGCGAAACGGCTACCGGCTCGAGTCTGGCGCGCTCCACTGGCAGGGTCGCATGGCCCCCTTCTCCGAATGCACGCAGTTCCTGACCCGCATGGAGAGCCACGGCTTCGCCACGATCCGGGAAATGGAGGGCGATCCCAAACAACTCGTGCCTTTGGCCCTGATGTTCAACGCACCGACCGCCACCGTAGCTATCAACAACGCCTACCTGAGCGTGGACGTTGTTCCCGCGCTGGGTGGGCGGGCGCTCCGCATATTCGACAAGAAGTCCGGCCAATCCGTAACCAGCTACAGCCTCGTCCGCAATCTCTATTTTCCCTTCTGCGGCGGCGAAGAGACCCGTTTCAACGGCCAATTCAGGCCGAAAGGTATGTTCAGCCAGTATGCCGTCGCGGATGCCACCCCGTTATCGGTGACCCTGAAAGCGTCCGTGGCGGGTTTCGATGTCGAACGCACATTGGCGCTCGAGCCCGGCGAGCCCCGCCTGCGCGTGTCCGTCCGCCTCACGAATCCCACCGACAAGCCCCGGCAGGCGCTCGTGCGCAGCCACATCAACCTCGATCTCGGTACGCTGCGCGACACCCACCTGACGTTCACCAACCGCGCCGGCGAGAGCGTGCAGCGCACCATGGAACCCATCATCGCCGGACAGCGCCAAGGCGAGCACTACCGCGATCAACGAGCCCCCAACGCCTCCTGGACCTTCACCGGCAGCAAGGGGTTGCAGGTTACACAGACCTGGGACGACGCCCAACTCGACTTCGCTCAAGCCTATGCCTATCCCGAGTACATCCAGGATCTCGAGAGCGAGATCTGGGGCAAGCCCACGATCGTCGAGCCTGGCCAAAGCGTCACCTTCAACACCGCGATCGAGGTACGCCCGGCGCCATAGGGGGGCTCAGGGCATTCGTGTCTCGATGCATCGATATCGGTCATCGAACGCGTTCCGGTCTTTCCGTGCGGGACGGCAGCGGCATGGGTGGGAATGAGATTTCTCGCTACGCTCGAAATGACAGGCGGTGTGGTCGGCAAACGTCAGTTCGCTTTGCCAATCTGTTCACCATCCGCCCAACATTGTCATCTCGACCGAAGGGAGAGATCCCGATGATTCCCTTACTCTGCTCCGCTGAAACGAGGGGATGGGTTGCTATACCACAGGTCGCCGCTTGACGAGCAGCGCCTCTAATCCGCAGAATAGCTCCACCGGCATCGAGCCTCCTGTGGAGAATGGCTATGTTGATTGCCTTTGGTGGACGTAAACGGATTGCGCGGGTTCCTTCGTATTCGTTCGAGAACTGGCGTCTGGTTCGGTCGAGTGATACGCAGGTGGTCTACCGCCCCGGCGCGTGGACGTTGATGAACCGGCTCGTTGTGATGCTCCTAGCGGGTTTCGCCGCCTTCGGCCTGTATCGCGGCTACGTCGAAATGGGAGGGGGAGGAT